>CALDMR010000088.1 GCA_937915065.1 uncultured Clostridia bacterium | reverse complement strand
TGACCAACGCTTCCCGCACCATGCTCTATGATATTCGGAAGCGGACTTGGGATGAAACTATGCTCCGGGCCCTGGATATCCCCCGGGCGATGCTGCCGGAGGTGCGGTCTTCCAGCGAGATCTATGGCTACGCAGAGCTCCAGGGTGCGCGGGTGCCCATTGCGGGGATTGCCGGCGACCAGCAGGCAGCCCTTTTCGGACAGACCTGTTTTGCGCCCGGCGAAGCCAAGAATACCTATGGTACCGGCTGTTTTCTGCTGATGAATACGGGAGAAGTACCATGTGAAAGTAAAAACGGCCTGATTACTACCATTGCCGTGGGCTTGGGAGACAAGGTGGAATATGCCCTGGAAGGTTCTGTTTTTGTGGGCGGTGCGGTGATCCAGTGGCTGCGGGACGAGATGCGTTTTTTCACTGAGAGCCAGGATGCGGAGTATTATGCGCAGAAAGTGCCGGACACGGGCGGCGTGTACCTGGTGCCTGCCTTCACGGGGCTGGGCGCGCCCTATTGGGATATGTATGCCCGGGGCTGTATTGTGGGTCTGACCCGGGGCACCAAGCGGGAGCATATTATCCGGGCGGCTCAGGAGAGCATTGCCTATCAGGTGGCAGATTTGGTGGAAGCCATGGAAAAGGACACGGGACTGCCCCTGAAGGCGCTGAAAGCTGACGGTGGCGCCAGCCGGGATCGATTCCTGATGCAGTTTCAAGCAGACATCCTTTGCAAGGAAGTGCGCCGCCCTGTGATTCGGGAGACAACGGCGTTGGGCGCGGCTTACCTGGCAGGACTGGCTGCTGGCGTCTGGAAAGACAGGGAAGAGATCAAGCAGCTTTGGGCCTGCGATATGCAGTATCATCCGCAGATGGCGGAAGAGCAGCGGCAAAAGCTTTTGACAGACTGGCACCGCGCTGTGGGCCGCAGCCGCGGCTGGGCGGAGTAAAAGAAGATAAAGCGGGCGCGTGTGGAAAGCACACGCGCCCGCTTTTATACTTAAATGTTGAACAGCATTTCGCCGTAGGTAGGATAAGGCCAGTATTCCGAGGAAGTCATGGTCTCCATTTCGTCGGCCAGGGCCCGCATTTCCTGCATCAGAGAAAATACGGTATCATGATAGTACAGCGCGGATTTCTGGGGGTCTTCGGGCACTTTGATCAGCGCCTTTTCCAACTCTGCACATTTGGTATACAGCCCGTCGCTCAGACCGGTCAATTTTTTCAGCGTTTCTGTTTCAGCTGTGCAGGGGACGTCTTTGAGGACGGAGCGCCTGCTGAGGATCGAGGAGCTCAGTGCATCCATATAACCGGAAACGGCGGGCAGGATATCCCGCTTGACCATGTCAACGGCGGTCTGGGCTTCGATGTTGATGACCTTGCTGTAGTTTTCCAAATGGATCTCGTAGCGGGCCTTCATCTCGGTTTCGGTGTAGATGTTGTGCTTGGTGAACAGCTTGATGTTCTTTTTGGAGATATAGGCGCGCATGGCTTCCGGGGTGTTTGTCAAATTGGACAGGCCGCGGGAGGCAGCTTCGCCGATCCAGGAATCGTCGTAACCGTTGCCGTTGAAAATAATGCGTTTGTGTTCCTTGATGGTCTGCTGAAGAAGCTTCTGCAGGTCTTTGTTGAAGTTTTTGGATTTTTCCAGTTTATCGGCAAACTGAGACAGCTCTTCGGCTACAATGGTGTTCAGCGCAATGTTGGGGCCGGAGATAGACTGTTCAGAGCCCAGCATACGGAATTCAAACTTGTTTCCGGTGAAGGCGAAGGGGGAGGTGCGGTTACGGTCGGTGGTATCCTGGGGGATATGGGGCAGGGCGTCCACACCGATTTCCAGGGCCTGCATTTCCTGATCCTCGTAGTCGGTGCCCTGTTCAATAGAATCCAGAACGGCGTTCAGCTCGCTGCCCAGGAAGACGGATACCACGGCGGGAGGCGCTTCGTTGGCGCCAAGACGGTGGTCATTGCCGGCGGAAGCCACTGTGCAGCGCAGCATTTCCTGGTAATCATCCACGCCCTTGATAATGGCGATCAGGAACAGCAGGAACTGGGCGTTGTCCCGGGGGGTCTTGCCGGGATCCAGCAGGTTTTTGCCGGTGTCGGTGGACATGGCCCAGTTGTCATGCTTGCCGGAACCGTTGACGCCGGCAAAGGGCTTTTCGTGGAGCAGGCACACCAGGCCGTGTTTGGCAGCCACTTTTTTCATGATTTCCATGGTCAGCTGGTTGTGGTCGGCGGCGGTGTTGGCATCGCCGAAAATAGGAGCCAGCTCGTGCTGGGCGGGGGCGACCTCGTTGTGCTTGGTCTTGGCCAGGATGCCCAGCTGCCACAGTTCTTCATCCAAATCTTTCATATAGGCGGAAACTCTGGGCTTGAGGGCGCCGAAATAGTGGTCGTCCATTTCCTGGCCCTTGGGGGGCTTGGCGCCGAACAGAGTGCGGCCTGTCATAATCAGATCTTCCCGCTGCTCGTACATCTTTTTGTCGATCAAGAAGTATTCCTGTTCAGGGCCGACGGTGGCGATGACCTTTTTGGTGGTGGTGTCTCCGAAAAGCCGGAGCACGCGCAGGGCTTGCTTGCTCAGCTCATCCATAGAACGCAGCAGGGGCGTCTTTTTATCCAGGGCCTCGCCGCCGTAGGAGAAGAACACGGTGGGAATGTACAGGCTTCCGTCTTTGATAAATGCGTAGGTGGTGGGATCCCAGGCCGTGTATCCGCGGGCCTCAAAGGTGGCGCGCAGGCCGCCCGAGGGGAAGGAGGAAGCATCCGGTTCGCCGCGCACCAGTTCCTTGCCGGAAAATTCCATGATCGCGCCGCCGCCATCGGTGGGGGAAATAAAACTGTCGTGTTTTTCGGCGGTTACGCCTGTCATGGGCTGGAACCAGTGGGTATAGTGGGTGGCGCCTTTCTCCAAAGCCCAGTCTTTCATGGCGTTGGCCACCACGGTGGCCACGGACATGTCCAGTGGGATACCTTCGTCTTTGCACTTTTTCAGTGCCTTATAGGTGTCTTTGGGAAGGCGCTCTTTCATGACCTTTTCATTGAAGACCTTGCTGCCGAACAGGTTGGGAACATAGCTGGATGCTTCTGCCATCAAAAATTCCTCCTTTATCTCAATCCAAAGCAGGGGATTTCCTGCCTTAAAATACAAAAATAGCGCTGTGGGGAGATTCAACCCCACAGCGCCATTGCTGATGTGAGTAGTATAGCATTATGCTGAAAAAAGTCAAGCCCCTTTTGTGCAATTTTTGAAAAATGTTTTGCTTCCGGGGGTAAAACGCTGATCAGCAGCCCGATACTCTGCAGATACTGTCAGCGTGAATCTGGGGCGGCAGACTCAGGGTCATTGCGCCGTTATAAATAATGCAGACCGTTTGGCCGGCAGAAAAGCAGCAGGCCTGGTCGGTGTGCACCTGTACTTCCTGACCGGTGCTCAAGTCGCGAACCAGCAGTTCGCCGCAACCGGCGCGCAGTACGCAGGCTTTCATAGTGACGGAGTTAGCCGTCGGTGTTTCCATGGTGTATCACCTCCTACACTTTATTCTATGCCCGCCGAGGGCAGATGTACAGGGAAATAGATAAAAGGGAGAATTCAAAATTCTGCCGTCGGAGGCCTTTGGCGTGTTGACGCTGATGACATAAATAATCCCGATAAATCTCTTTACACACCCAGTTGATTCGGGTATGATAATAATAAGTATACAGAGATTCCGCACAGCCCGGGAGGGGGATGCTTCCCGGGCTGTGTACGATAAGCGAGGGAAAAAGATGAAGGATTCCTGTAAAGAGGTGCTGAATTTTGTCAAGGAGAATGATGTGAAGGTTATTCGCTTGGCATTTTGTGATAATATGGGGCTGCAGAAGAATATTTCTTTGCAGCCGGGAGAACTGGAACGGGCCTTTGAAAATGGCATTCCCTTCAATGCCTGGGAGCTTCCCGGTTTTCATCTGCCTGTTGGTACGAAACTGCTGCTGCGGCCGGATGCGCGCACGCTGTCTGTGCTGCCCTGGAGACCCTCTTCCGGCCGCGTGATTTGCTTGTTTTGCGACTTGATGAATGCCGATGGGTCGCCTTATGGGGGAGATACCCGTGCTATGCTGCAGAAAAGCGTGCTGGAGGCGGCGAAGGCCGGCTATGCAGTCCGGATTGGTTCTGCCTGCGCATTTTATCTGTTCCAAACCGATGAGAGCGGCATGCCCACGATGATTCCCCAGGATCAGGGCACTTTTTGTGACATTGCTCCGATAGACCGGGGAGAGGGTGTGCGCCGCGATATTTGCTTGACTTTATCTGAAATGGGGATCATTTCCGAAAGCTCCCATCATGCTGCGGGCCCCGGCCAGAATGAGGTTGTATTCCGCAGCAGCGACGCCCTCAGTGCGGCGGACCACTATATGGCCTTTAAGGCGGTGGT
The DNA here is from genome assembly GCA_937915065.1 of uncultured Clostridia bacterium. Lineage (GTDB taxonomy): Bacteria > Bacillota > Clostridia > Oscillospirales > Oscillospiraceae > Pseudoscillospira. Next base: position 5,682 of record CALDMR010000088.1, on the reverse strand, counting down.
GAAGCAGACAGCTTCGGCCAATGGCCTGTTTGCATCTTTTATGCCGAAGCCGCTGGAAAAGGCCCAGGGCAGCGCCTTGACGCTGATGTTTGAGATTTATAAGGATGGGAAGAACATCTTTGAAGAAAAAGAGCTGAAACCGGAGGCATGCGGCTTTGCGGCGGGGATTCTGGAGCGCTTGCCGGAACTGATGGCTTATCTCAAGCCCACCACCAATTCCTACGATGCGGACAATCGCCGGGAGTTGGGATGGTCGAATCTCGGCGGGCGGTTCAGTATCTGTATTCCTGCCGTTACCGGGGTCAAGGGACGCATGGAATTGATGGCTGCTGATCCTGCCGTTAATCCGTATCTGGCGTATGCGCTGCTGATCCGCGCCGGGCTGGAAGGCATCCGCATGCAGAAAACGCTGCCGCGGCTGGAAGCGTCCTGCGGTAAACTTCCGACAACGTTGCGGCAGGCGATTGCGGCCGCCAACCGCGGCGATTTTGGGAAGGCGCAAATCCCGAAAGAGGTGCTGGGCGCCTATCTGAAAGATAAGCAGGATTTGGCCGGCGCGTATAGCAAAGCAAAAAAGAAGGCGGAGTATGACAGGCAGACTTATTTCAACCTGCTGTAAGCGCGCTTTGTGCTGAGAGAGGGGAGGAAAGGCGTTGACAACATGGAGACTGTTTTGATCATATCCAGTACGGATGCGGGTATCAAAGCCCTTTTAGGTCTGCTGGGCGATCTGCGCCTAAGGGATATACACTTTGCGATGAACGGAGGGGAAGCGCGGCGGCGTTTGGCTGCCCATCCCTGCGATCTGGTTGTCATCAATACGCCGCTGCGGGACGAATTCGGCAGTGATCTTGCCTGCCATATTGCGGAGAGTACTTCGGGGGGGGTGGGGCTGCTGGTAAAAACGGACCATGTGGCAGAAATCCATGCTAAGGTGGAAGGTTCGGGCGTGTTTGTGCTGGAAAAGCCCGTCAAGCGCAGTATGTTTCGGTACACCATGCGGATGATGGTGTCAATGGAACGCCGCTTGGCGATTTTGCAGCGGGAGAATGTGCGCTTGCAGAATAAGATTGAGGAGATCCGCATGGTGGATCGGGCCAAGCTGGTGCTGATGGAGTGCTTGAAAATGAGCGAGGAAAAGGCCCATCATTATATTGAACACCAGGCCATGAATATGCGGTGTACCAAGCTGGAAATTGCCCAGAGCATCATCCGTACTTACCAGAACTAATAAAAACCGGACTCCAACAGGAGTCCGGTTTTTTGCTGAAGAATGAGTTTACATAAAAAACGCCATACAGGCCGGTGTGATATAGGCCTCAATCAAGGACGCTGCCACCAACAGCGGCAGCATAATGGTGCAGTAGACCCGGAGAAGAGAAAGAAACAGTTCGCCCAACTGCGGGCTTTCCGGCTTGCCGCGGATCAAAGCGCCCATGCCGCGGCAAAGATACAGTCCGCAGGCAAAGGCAATCAGCAGTGCGGGAATTTCAAAAATTCCGTGGGGCACCAAACCGGCAGCCAACAGCAGCATTGACCGGCCGCCTACCATATAGGAGGCTGTCAAAGCGCCCAAAACAGCGGCGTTTATGCCGATGGGCAGTGCCGGCAGATAGAGAAATGGAATAATTCCATAGAGAATACTCAGCCCTGATGCCCGCAGATTGTTGCCCAAAATGCGCAGTGCAGAAAAGGAACCGTCTTCGCCCACAATATTGCTGCTGTCTACCACGCCCTGGATGTAGTTCATCAGCATCTCCAGCACTGACGGACAGAAGAGGCATACAACAAAACAGAGCAGCCAGATCACAAAAAAAGCAATGGTGGTATTGTGCAGATCGCTGTACAGAGGGCCGCGCAGAAAGGCGATGCTCTGGCGGTATTGGTTTTTCAGGAACTCCATACCTTAGCGATTTTCCAATTTTTCAATTCCTGTGCGGATGCGGCGCAGAGTTTCTTCCCGGCCCAGGATCTGGCAGATTTCCACTGCGCCGCCGGGGGTGACGGCTTTGCCGGCCACAGCAATACGGACGGGCCACATGAGCTTGGCATTTTTCATTTCATGGGCGGCGGCGTAGTCCACCATGGAATTATACAGCGTATCGTGATCCCAGCTGTTCAGTGCTTCCAATTCGGGGAGATAGGCTTTCAAGATATCCAGAGCGCTTTCTTCCGTGGTTTTGGACTTTTTGTTTACATAGAGTTCGGTGCTGTAATCAGGCAGTGCGTCGAAAAAGTCCACCTTTTCAGGGATCTCGTTCAGCGTTTCCAGACGGGCCTGCAGCAGGGGGGCGATCAGTGTGGTGTCGATGGCAGGATTCTGGACGCTTTTGCGGATGTACGGCTCAGCAACCTTATGGAATGCCTCGGGCTCCATAGCCCGCAGATACAGGGCGTTGAAGTGATCCAGCTTGGCAATGTCGAAAATGGCGGGGGACTTGGAAATGCCGGTAATGTCGAACACCTGGGCCAGCTCGTTCAGAGAGAAGATCTCCTGCTCGGCAATGTCGCCCTTGGGGCTCCCGCCCAGCAGCGCCACATAGTTCAGCACGGCTTCGGTCAGATAGCCCTGGGAAATCAGGTCTTCATAAGAGGGATCGCCGTGGCGCTTGGACATTTTGTTGTGGGCATCGCGCATAACGGGGGAGCAGTGTACATAAGTGGGCACTTCCCAGCCGAAAGCTTCATACAGCAGGTTGTATTTCGGGGCGGAGGACAGGTATTCGCTGCCGCGCACCACATGAGTGATTCCCATCAGATGGTCGTCCACCACATTGGCAAAGTTATAGGTGGGCAGGCCGTCGGACTTGAGCAGCACCTGGTCGTCCAGTGTGTCGTTCTCTACGGTGATGTCGCCGAAAATGGCGTCGTGGAAGGTGGTTTGGCCTGCGGGGATCTTCTGGCGGATGACATAAGGCTTCCCGGCGGCCAGGTTGGCAGCCACTTCATCTGCAGAAAGGCTGCGGCAGGGGTCGGCAGCGCGGTTGAAATCTCCGCCTTCTTCCTCGGTTTCGGCCTTTTCGCAGAAGCAATAGTAGGCTGCGCCTTTTTCTACCAGCAGTTCTGCGTATTTTCCGTACAGGCTGCGGCGTTCGCTCTGGATATAGGGGCCCACGGGGCCGCCCACATCGGGGCCTTCGTCATGGGTGAGGCCGCATTCAGCCATGGTTTTGTAGATGACATCCACGGCGCCTTCCACCAGGCGGCCCTGGTCTGTATCCTCAATGCGCAAAATGAAATCGCCGCCGTTTTTCCGGGCGATCAGCCAGGTATACAGCGCTGTGCGCAGGTTGCCCACATGCATATAGCCCGTGGGCGAGGGGGCAAAGCGGGTGCGGACGCGCCCATTGGGAATGCGGTTTTCCATATCTTCAAAAAATGCCGGATTCAGTGCCATTGTGAAACCTCCGTTTTGTCGTCGAAAATAATACAGCATGAGAACCTACTGTATAACATACTTATTATATTTTTATAGAAGAAAATGTCAAGTTGGATTGCACTTTTTTTGCGTTTATGGTAAAATCATTTATAATTATGCGTTTCAGAACGCCTATGAACTTTTTGATTGAAGAAGGCGCATCCCTTTATGAGCAGATCGATTTCCAAGCATATGGAGCACATGAATCCTTCCCTGATCCGCGAACTGTTTAAGGCGGCTCAGCGGGAGGACATGATTTCCTTTACAGCAGGCAGCCCCTCGCCAGAGGAATTTCCGGCGGCAGAGCTGGCAGAGCTGTCTAAAACAGTATTTACCAAGAAAGCGGTCCAGGCGCTGTCCTACGGTGTGACCGAGGGGTATGAACCCCTGCGCCGGTGGATCACCGACGACTTGATCAGCCGGGGCATCTGCGGCACGGAAGATGATGTGATCGTTGTCTCCGGCGGGCAGCAGGCCCTGGACTTTACCGCAAAATGCCTGGTGGATGACGGCGACACTGTGCTGACCGAGGCGCCTACATTTCTCAATGCGTTGAATACGTTCCGTACCTACGGAGCCAACCTGGTAGGCGTGCCGATGGACGGAGACGGCATGGATATGGAAGCTCTGGAGCAGGCGCTGCAGCGGGAAAAGAATGTGAAGTTTATTTATACCATTCCGAACTTTCAGAATCCCATGGGAGTGACGCTGAGTGCGGCGCGCCGGCGGCGGCTGTATGAATTGGCCGTGCAATATGATGTGATGATCTTGGAAGATGATCCTTATGGCAAGCTGCGCTATTCCGGCGAGGAAGTGGCGGCCATCAAGACATTGGACGGGGGGAGCCATGTAATTTATACCGGTTCCTTTTCCAAAGTCATTGCGCCGGGCGTCCGCGTAGCTTATCTGTGCGCCCCCAAGGCGTTGATCGCTAAAATGGTGGTGGCGAAGCAGTGCGTGGATGTGCATACAAATATGATTTCTCAAATTTTGGTGCATGAATACTTGACGCGTTACGATCTGGAAGCCCATATCCGTGTTTGCTGCGACCATTACCGCTGCAAACGGGATGCAATGCTGGCGGCCATTGACCGCTTTTTCCCGAAAGAGGTGTCTGTCACCCGGCCCGAAGGCGGGCTGTTTCTGTGGGTCACCCTGCCGGAAGGGGTCAGTGGTATGGCATTTCAGAAATATGCGGCCGAGCGGGGGGTGGCAGTGGTGCCGGGCGCTCCCTTTTTTGCCGATAATATCACCGATGACCGGGGACTGCGCTTGAATTTTTCTGTGCCTTCTCTGGAGCAGATCGAGGAAGGTATGCAACGCATGGGCGAAGGCCTGTGCAGCTATCTGCAATCATAATATTTCGGGGAGCACGCTCCCTTAATGGAGGTTTATCATCCTATGGAAGAAGTACAAAAGAAACGCATCCTCAGCGGTATCCAGCCCTCCGGCGATTTGACCCTGGGCTCCTATCTTGGCGCCATTCGGAACTGGCATGCCCTGGCGGATGAATATGACTGCTATTATATGTTGGCGGATATGCACACGATCACCGTGCGCCAGACCCCGGCGGATTTGCGCCGCCGCACCCTGACCCAGTTGGCGGCCTATATTGCCTGCGGTCTGGATCCGGAGAAAAATGTGCTGTTTATCCAGTCCCATGTGCCGGCCCATGCTCAGCTGGGCTGGGTGCTGGACTGTTATACGATGTTCGGCGAACTGAGCCGCATGACGCAGTTCAAAGATAAAAGCGCGAAAAATGCAGACAATATCAATGCGGGCTTGTTCACCTATCCGGCACTGATGGCAGCGGATATTCTGCTGTATCAGGCTGATCTGGTGCCTGTGGGCGAAGATCAGAAACAGCATGTGGAGATTTGCCGTGATATCGCCAACCGTTTCAACGGTATTTACGGTGATGTGTTCAAAATGCCGGAGCCCTACATTGCCAAGGTGGGCGCCCGGGTGATGAGTTTGACCAGTCCGGAAAATAAGATGTCCAAGTCCGACCGGGATCCCAACGGCTGCGTGTATATGCTGGAAAAGCCTGAGGATATCATGCGCAAGTTTAAGAAGGCGATTACCGATTCCGATGCCTGCGTTCGTTTCGCGCCCCAGGAAAAGCCCGGCGTGTCCAACTTGATGCAGATATATTCCGTCTGTACCGGTAAGGATTACGCGGCAATCGAAGCGGAGTTTTCCGGCCGGGGTTATGGAGATTTCAAAGCGGCCGTGGGCGAGGCTGTGGTAGAAACGCTGCGTCC
>CALDMR010000087.1 GCA_937915065.1 uncultured Clostridia bacterium | reverse complement strand
CCCTGCCCCAGACCCTCACCTCCTACTCCCCCTGCTTCCGCAAGGAAAAGGGCGCCCACGGCATCGAAGAGCGGGGCATTTACCGCATCCACCAGTTTGAAAAGCAGGAAATGATCGTGGTCTGCAAGCCCGAGGAATCCAAGGATTGGTATGAAAAACTGTGGAAGCTGTCCGTGGAGCTGTTCCGCAGCATGGATATTCCCGTGCGCCAGCTGGAGTGCTGCTCCGGCGACCTGGCCGATCTGAAGGTGAAATCCTGCGACATCGAAGCTTGGTCTCCCCGGCAGCAGAAGTATTTCGAAGTCTGCTCCTGCTCCAACCTGGGCGATGCCCAGGCCCGCCGCCTGAAGATCCGCATCAAGGGCGACGACGGCAAGACCTACCTGGCCCACACTCTGAACAACACCTGCGTGGCGCCCCCCCGCATGCTGATCGCTTTCCTGGAAAACAACCTCCAGGCCGACGGCACCGTGAAAATCCCCGCCGTTCTGCGTCCCTATATGGGCGGCAAGGAAGTGCTGGTGCCCAAGAAGGGCTGAGCCATGAAAGAAAACGCGAAATGGATACAGTGGGCCGTGGAGCTGCAAAGCCTGGCCCAGGACGGTCTGGCTTACTGCAAGGACCCCTTCGACATCGAACGCTTCCAGCGCATCCGGGACATCTCCGCGGAAATCATCGCCCACCAGGGGGACATGCCCTTTGAAAAGGCCCGGGATCTGTTCTGCTGCGAATCCGGCTACCAAACGCCGAAGCTGGACAGCCGCGCCGCCATCATCGAGGAGGGCAAGATCCTGCTGGTTCAGGAAAACGACGGACGCTGGGCCATGCCCGGCGGCTGGGTGGAGGTACACCTATCCGTGATGGAAAACACCATCAAGGAAGCCCGGGAGGAAGCCGGCGTCATCGTTCTCCCCCGCCGCATCGTGGCCGTGCAGGAAGCGGAGCGCCATTGTCACCTGACCTACGCCTATAAGGTCTGCAAGGTCTTTTTGCTGTGCTCCCTGCTGGGGGGCCAGTTCCAGAAGAACATCGAAACCGTGTCCAGCGCCTGGTTCACGCCGGACGCCCTGCCCAACCTGGCCGAAGAAAAGAGCAACGCCGAGCAGATCCGCATGTGCTTCAACGCTTACCAGGCCGAGCATTGGGAAACCCGGTTCGACTGAGGGCCTTGCAAGAGATATTACGATTTGTAATTTTATCTATTTTTGATCCGATTCGTATTTTCCATTTCCAGCCGATAGCGCCCCCGCGGCCCAGGTGACGGATCATTTTCCCCGTTTTTATCGGCTCTATTTGGATTTTCCGCGCAAACCCTTGGGGCGCAAGGACTTTTTCGTCCCTGTTTCCCGGCGCGGCCGTCCGCAAGAAAAAGGAGGACTTTTATCCATGGCAACCAACCCCACCCAGAAAGCCCGAGGGTTCATCGGCGAGTTCCGCGCTTTCATCGCCCGCGGCAATGTGCTGGATCTGGCCGTCGGCGTGATCATCGGCGGCGCCTTCAGCGCCATCACCACTTCCCTGGTGAACGACATCGTCAACCCCATCCTGGGCATCTTCACCGGCGGCGGCGAAGCCCTGTCCGCCCTGGCCTTTCAGCTGCCCGGCGGCGGTGCGCTGATGCTGGGCAATTTTATCAACGCCGTTTTGAACTTTCTCATTATGGCCTTTGTGGTGTTCTGCATTGTAAAGGTCTTTAACGCGGCCCACGACCGGGCCGAAGCCCTGCTCCGCAAGGAACAGGCCGCGGAGGAAGCCCAGCAGGCCGCAGCGCCTCCCCCCGCTCCCTCCAAAGAAGAGATGCTCCTCACCGAGATCCGCGACCTGCTGAAGGCCCAAAGGGAGCACGAATAAGATGCGAGAGATTATTCGACAGGGTCTTATAGACCTGGGCCTGGAACAGTGCGTCCGAGCGGGAGCATCGGAGCATCTCACCCGCTACGGACAGATGCTCCTGGAAAAGAACCAGGTGATGAATCTGACGGCCATCACCGAGGCCGACCAGGTGGCCCGGCTCCACATGCTGGACTGCGCCGCCCTGCTGGGCTGCGCCGATTTCACCGGCAAGCGCCTGCTGGATGTGGGCACCGGCGCCGGTTTTCCCGGCGTGGTGCTGAAGATCCTGACCCCCTCCCTGGATGTGACCCTGCTGGACAGCCTGAACAAGCGCCTGGAGTGGCTGGAGGAAGTGTCCACCGTTCTGTGTTTGCAGGGGATGCGCACCGTCCATGCCCGGGCGGAGGAAAAGGCCGCCGACCCGGCCTTCCGGGAACAGTTTGATTTTGTCACCTCCCGGGCCGTGGCCGATTTGCGGATGCTCTGCGAGCTGTGCCTGCCCTATGTCAAGGTGGGCGGCCAGATGCTGGCCATGAAGAGCGCCCAGAGCCAGGAGGAGATCGACAGCGCCGCCCGGGCCGTTTCCGTCCTCGGCGGCCGCCTGCTCAGCGCTTACGACTACACCATCCCCGGCACCGATATCACCCACCGGGTGGCCCGCATCGAAAAGATCGCCCCCACCCCCGCCAAATATCCCCGCCGCTTCGCGCAGATCAAAAAAAATCCGCTGTGAAGCCCCCCGTATCTTTCTGAAAAGGAGCTGATGTCTTTGGGCACTGCATATGTTGTCGCTTCCGGCAAGGGCGGCACGGGAAAAACCTCCTTTGTCGCCGGCGTGGGCGCCGCCCTGGCCCTGGCCGGGCACCGCACCCTCTGCATCGACGCAGACATCGGCCTGCGCAATCTGGACATCGTGCTGGGCATGACCGACCGGGTGCTGATGAACTTTGCCGACGTGATCGAAGGCCGCTGCACCCTGGAAAAGGCGGCGGTCCAGCACCCCAGCCTGCCCAACCTCTACCTGATCACCGCCCCCATGGCCGCCGCAGCCCACCGCATTTCCACCGAAGAAATGCGCGCCTTCATTGAAGAGACCAAGCAGCGCTTTGATTTCTGCATCATCGACGCGCCCGCCGGCCTGGGTTCCGGCTTCCGCCTGGCCGCCGGGGCCGCCGACCGGGCCATCATCGTCACCACCACCGACTCCTCCTCCCTGCGGGACGCCCAGCGCTCCGTGATGGAGCTGTCGGACTATTCCCTGCGCTCTCGGCACCTGGTGGTGAACCGGGTGGAAAAAAAGCTGCTGCGCAAGCTCCACCGCAATATTGACGACGCCATCGACACCGCAGGCCTGCCCCTGCTGGGCATCGTGCCGGAAGATCCCCATGTTCGCCTGGCCACCAACCGGGAGATCCCCGTGGTGCTGAGCGAAAGCCGGGGCGCCGCCCGGGCCTACACCAATATCGCCCGCCGCCTGTGCGGGCAGCGCGTGACCCTGATGAAAATTTAGCTTTCACTTTTTGACAAAATCTGATAGTATAGAACTATATTCTTTTTGGTTTCTGCCGGTGCTGCCGCCGGAACCGATCACAACTGAAAGGGGAGTTATCCGATGAACATCGCACTGATGGCTGAAAACAGCAAAAAAGAACTGATGGTCCAATTCTGCATTGCCTATTGCGGCATTTTGGCCCAGCACACGATCTGCGCCACCGACACCACCGGTCGCCTGGTCACCGAGTCCACAGGCCTTCCTGTCCACCGCTACCTGTCCCACGCCCACGGCGGCATCCAGCAAATCGGCGCTCGGCTGGATCTGAACGAAATCGACATGGTTCTGTTCTTCAAAGATCCCGGCAGCGACGCCCTGCTCGACGACGTCAACTATATTGCCTGCCTGTGCGACGCCAACAATGTCCCCTTTGCCAGCAATATCGCCACGGCCGAGGTGCTGATCCAGGGCCTGAAATACGGCGATCTGGACTGGCGCGACATCGTCAACCCCAAAAGCAGCAAAAAATAAGCCTGCCCCGCGCCGACGGACCGCGCCGGCGCTTTTCCTTTGCCATTTCAAAACCAACACAAAAAAGGAGAGAGTATTCCCATGGGTAAGAGTTCCTGGGCTTCCCGCACCACCTTCATCCTGGCTGCTGTCGGCTCCGCTGTGGGCCTCGGCAACGCCTGGCGTTTCCCCGGCCTGTGCGCCAAGCACGGCGGCGGCACCTTCATTCTCGTTTATATCATCGCCATGCTGATCGTTGGCCTGCCCCTGCTGATGATGGAGATCTCCATCGGCCGCAAGACCCACCAGGGCGCCGCCGGCGCCTTCCGCAGCATGAGCCCCCGGCTGGAGCCCCTGGGCTGGATCGCCACGGCCAACGCCTTCGTCATCGTGGCCTACTACGCCATTGTGTACGCCTGGGTGCTGCTGATGATCCCCACCAGCCTGCAGTTTGCCGGCATGACCGGCGACGCCACAGCCGCCAGCCAGCTGTTTGCCAACACCATCCAGACCACCTGGGACGTGACGGGCTACACCATACCCCTGCCCATGATCATCGCCTTCGGCGTGGCCTGGGGTTCCATCTATTTCTGCATCCGCGACGGCGCCTCCTCTGTGGGCAAGATCGTGAAGTATACCGTGTTTCTGCCGGTGCTGCTGCTGGCGGTCATGGCGGTGAAGGGCCTGTTCATGCCCGGCGCCATGGAGGGCATGAAGATGCTCTTCATCCCCGATCTGGAGGCCTTTGCCAACCCCTCTTTGTGGGTGGACGCCTTCGGCCAGTCCTTCTACTCCATGTCCATCATGATGGCCATTATGTTTGCCTACGGTTCTTATCTCCGCAAAACCACCAACCTGTTTGTGGACTGCGGCATCATCACCCTCAGCGGCATCGCCGTTTCCCTGCTGTCCGCCATCGTCATGTTTTCCACCATGGGCGGTGTGGGCATGCTGGACAGCATCTCCGATTCCGGTATTGCCACGGCCTTTGTGATCTATCCCCAGGCCATTGTAAACCTAACCGGAAACGGTGTGTTCAACGCCCTATTCGGCGTGGCCTTTTATCTGATGCTGGTCACCCTGGCGGTGGACTCCGCCTTCTCCATTGTGGAGGGCGTGTCCGGTTCCATCGCCGCCCGCTTTGGCTTCAACCCGAAAAAGGTGACCAAGGCCATCTGTATCGCCGCGGGCCTTTGCTCCATTATTTTCATCACTCAGGCTGGCCTGGCCTGGCTGGATATCGTGGACCACTGGATCAACCAGGTGAATATGATCCTCATCGGTATTCTCGAGTGCGTGGCCATCGGCTGGTTCTTCGATCTGAACAAGGTTTACAACCAGCTGGAGCGCAAATCCAGCCCCCGGCTGCACATGCCCCGCTGGTGGTTCTTCGGCTGCGTCCGTTTTATCTGCCCCATCGTGCTGGCGGCGCTGTTCGTCTGGAACATGGTAGATCTGTTCGTCAACCACGGCGGCCATTACGGCTACGCCCCCTGGGCTGAATTTGTGGGCGGCTGGCTGCTGTGCATTCTGGTCTTTGCCGCCGGTTTCATCATCCCCGCCATCATCAAAAAGAAGAAACTGCCCGACAATGTGGATCCCACCGTCTGGGATCAGCCCGATCAGGACGACTGAGGCGGAAAACCGCCGGAAAAGGCGGCAAAAACCGTCACTTTTTCCCCATTTCTTCATTGACAGCCCCCTTTTGGGCATACTATAATAAGAACACGACCGCAAAGACGGCATAGGAGTACCTGCGCTTTCCGCCGCACAGAGAAGGGGGCCACCGGCTGCAAGCCCCCCCGGCGCGCCCAGGGAAGACAGTGCCCGAGCGGGGGCGGCAACGCCCGCGGCCTCTCTTCCCGCACCGCAGAAGAGACAAAAGGAAAGGGCCCCGCCCTTTTGAACTTGGGTGGCACCACGAAGCGCAGTTCCGGCGCTCTCGTCCCGGGAAATTTCCCCGGACGGGAGCGCCTTTTTTTGCAGGCCCGCCGCCCGGAACCCACCGCAACCCCCACACCCTCTCCGGCTTCATGGAACTGCTGCCGGGGCGCTCCCACTGAATGTTCCATTCAGCGGGAACCCTTTTAATTAAAACTCAAATCGTCCAAAATCAATTTGGCCGATTTCAAGGTTTTTGCTGCCGCAAAAACGCTTGCACGCCGCACCGGCGGCGGGCGGCCCCGGCAGCCGATCGAATGAAAGGAAAGAACACCTATGGAAAAAATCAAACCTCACACCCTCTCCGGCTTCATGGAACTGCTGCCGGGGCCGCAGATGCAGATGGAATCCATCATGGAAGTCCTGCGCAAAACCTATGCCCTGTACGGCTTCACCCCCCTGGACACCCCCGCCGTGGAAGCGGCGGACGTGCTGCTGGCCAAGGGCGGCGGCGAGACGGAAAAGCAGATCTACCGCTTTCAGAAGGGCGACAGC
>CALDMR010000086.1 GCA_937915065.1 uncultured Clostridia bacterium | reverse complement strand
GAGAGTCAGTCGCCGCGCTCCATTTCCTGGGCCACCGCTTCTTTCAGCCCCTGCCAGGCTTCGGGGTGGTGCACATAATACAGGGGGCATTCCTTGCCGGTCACATCATAGTGGCGGATCACATCGTCGGCGCTCAGGTGGAAAGCCTCGCACAGCCAGGCCGTCAGCTTGACCAGGGAGGCCATAGAGGCCTCGGTAAACTGCCCCTCTGCGTCCGGGTGGCAGACTTCGATGGACACGGTATCCCTGTTGCGGTCGCTGGAGCAGTAGGCCACTTCGTTCACCGGAACGCATTGCAGGATCTCGCCCTCCAGGCCGACGATAAAGTTGGAACTGGCGTAAGTTTCGCCGGAGACGGCCAACCCCTCAAAAAAACTGCGGTTGGCGGCGGCAGAGGTGCCGGGATTGCCCACATAGTGGATCACAATGGCGTTTACTTTCTGCACCGGCGTTTCCGGGCGGGAATAGGGATTGGGCGTCAGCAATTGCTTGTCCACCCAGGAGGGGATCTGGGACTGCACCTGTTCGGGCAGGGTGCGCGGCCCGCCGAACAGGCAGGAACGCAGGGCCAGGATGGACAGCAAAATTGCAGCGGCGGCCAGCACCAACAGAATCGTCCGGCGGCTGAGCCGGGGGGCGGGGCGTTTTTTCGTTCGGGTTGCCAAGGGGGTCACCTGTTTCTCTCAATAGATTTACGGCCGGGCGCATGGCCGCGGCCCGGTTTTTGTTATTATAGCACGATTGAAAGGGCGTTTCTACTGCGGGGCTGTATAAAAACGGGGAGAATGGGATAAACTGGGGGTATTCTGAGGAGTAAGGAGGGAAATTTGTATGACGGTGAGCATTGATCAGTCGGGCTGCATCGGCTGCGGCATGTGCGCCCAGACGGCTCCGGAAGTGTTTGCCCTCTCCGGCGGGGTATCCCAGGCGCTGTGCAGCACGGTGCCGCCCCACTGCGAGGAGGACGCCAAAGAAGCGGCGGCGGTTTGCCCTGTGGCCGTGATTTTGATCGATGGGTGAGGGAGAAGCGCGGAATGTGCCCGATCTTCGTGATTTTTCCTTAAAGATAGCGGGAAAAAGCATCAGATTCGTATCATTTTTTGGCTTTACAAGTATTTTGTTCTATGGTATAGTATCACTGTCCGTGCAAAGACGCGGCAACTGCCCGGGGCTTAGTTTCGCGGAGCTTTCACCGGCCCAAAGCTCAGCCCCTGGGAAATTTATTGATTGAAAGGTGGAAACACAACCATGATGCTGAAGGAAGAAAAGACCGCAGTTATCGAAGCCAACCGTACCCACGAAAAGGACACCGGTTCGCCCGAGGTTCAGATCGCTATTCTGACCGCCCGCATTCAGCAGCTGACCGAGCACATGAAGAAGAACCCCCAGGACAAGCACTCCAACCGTGGTCTTCTGAAGATGGTCGGTAAGCGCCGCAAGATGCTGGACTATCTGATGGATACAGATATCGAGCGCTATCGTGCCCTGATCGCAAAGCTGGGTATCCGCAAGTAAAAAGATATGCGGGGGAAGGGCACACTTCCCCCGCATTTTTCTTGCTTTTCAAAAATGAACAATCCAAGGAGCTTACACCGCCTTTTTAGCGTTTGATCTTGCTGCCGGGTTTCCGGCGTCGAGCTCAAAGGCTAAACCGGCAAAGCAGGCTCCTGCCAAATCAAACAGAAAGAAGGAGCAAACGATGTCAACGATCATCAAGCACAGAGACTTTACCAACTACAAGACGTACAGCATGGATCTGGCAGGCCGCCCCCTGACCCTGGAAGTGGGCAAGATGGCTGAATTGGCCAATGCTTCCGTGCTGGTGCGCTACGGCGATACCGTGGTGCTGGTGTGCGCCACCGCTTCCGCCAAGCCCCGCGACGGTATCGATTTCTTCCCCCTCAGCGTGGACTTTGAAGAGAAAATGTATTCCGTGGGCCGCATCCCCGGCAGCTTCCTGCGCCGCGAAGGCCGCCCCGGTGAAAAGGGCGTGCTGACCTCCCGCGTGATCGACCGCCCCATCCGTCCCCTGTTCCCCGGCGATTTCCGCAACGATGTGTCCATCATGGCCACGGTGATGAGCGTTGACCACGACTGCTCTCCCGAAATCGCTGCGCTGATCGGCACCTCCGCTGCCCTGGCCATTTCCGATATCCCCTGGAACGGCCCTGTGGGTGCGCTGAAGGTCGGGTATGTGGACGGCGAGTTGGTTTTCAACCCCGACAGCGAGCAGCGTCAGGTTTCCGATCTGGATGTGACCGTGGTTTCCACCGGCAAGAAGGTGGTTATGATCGAGGCCGGCGCCAATGAGATCTCCAATGACGTGATGTTCGAGGCCATCCGCCGGGCCCATGAGGAGAACCAGAAGCAGATCGACCTGATCAACCAGATGGTGGCAGAGGTGGGCAAGCCCAAGTTTGACTACCCCCATGCCGATTTCAACCAGGAGCTGTTTGACAAGATCGTGGAGGCCACCATGGACGAGGCCAAGGCTGCCATGGATACCGACGACAAGAATGTCCGCGAGGCCCGCTGGAATGTGCTGATGGATCATTGGCACGAGCTGTTCGAGGAAGAGTATCCCGAGATGGACAAGTATCTCGACGAGATCACCTATAAGTTCCAGAAGAAGATCGTCAAGGCCTGGCTGCTGGAGGGCCACCG
>CALDMR010000085.1 GCA_937915065.1 uncultured Clostridia bacterium | reverse complement strand
CCAGGTAGACATCCAGGTAGACACGGTAGACACACCTTGGAAGTTTTTGGATATTTCCGTCTTTTAACCTGCACGAAAAACAAAAAACCGCCCTGCGGCGGACAGTTCATTTCTATCTTGCTTTTTTGAACAGCATAGGGTACACTAACAGTATCGAACTTTCATTGGCAAAACGGCCGCCACGGCGGCGGAAAAGGAGTGCAGAATTATGAATATCAGCGCATTTTTCGAACATCTGGACGGCCTGTTTCGCGCAGGACACATCGACCAGGTGGAACCTTATATCCTCAACCAATTGGTTTCCGCCAACCAGGAGAAGGATCGCGAAGCATCCCTCGCCATTATCAACGAGTTGATCGGTTTCTACCGCTCTCAGCAGCGCTACGATGAAGCCATCCGCGTCACACAGCAGGCCCTGGATCTTTGCCGCAACGAATACATCATCGGCTCCCTGGCCCACGCCACCACCCTGCTGAACGGCGCCACCGCTTACCGTTTTGCCGGGCAGAGCGCCAAAGCCCTGGAAATGTTCCACGAGGCCGAGAACATTTACAAAGAAAAGCTCCCCCCCATCGATTCCCACTGGGGCGGTCTGTATAACAACATGAGCGCCGCCTGCGGCGATCTGGGCCGGTTGGACGAAGCCGCAGACTATCTGCTGCGGGCAGCCGCCGTCATGGACGCCCAGCCCGGCCATGTGATCGAAGCCGCCGTGACCCACGCCAACCTGGCCGGTCTGTATTTCAAGCAGCAGAACTACTTCGGTGCCAAGCAGCACATCGCCACCGCCTGCAACATGCTGGAGGGGCGGCCCGAGGGCGCCCGGCAGCATGCCGAATTCCAGGCCATGAAGGAAATGCTGGACAAGTATC
Organism: uncultured Clostridia bacterium; assembly: GCA_937915065.1. Lineage (GTDB taxonomy): Bacteria > Bacillota > Clostridia > Oscillospirales > Oscillospiraceae > Pseudoscillospira. The sequence continues at coordinate 4,037 of CALDMR010000085.1, read as the reverse complement.
CCGGCTGATTCATAATTTCAAATGCAACGGGCGCAGCCTTTCGGCTGCGCCCGTTTTTCGCCCCGGTAAAACAGGCCGAAGGCGCCGGAACTGCCACTCCGACGCCTTCGGCCTACAATTTATGAACAGTAAAGAAAGGGTGCAGGGATGCCCGGCTGCCGCGGCCGCCGGAATGCGGACAGGCACTTTGCCCGGCCCATCAAACGCTTTGCTTAATGATTGTTATACAGGCTTCCGTAGCGGAAAAGTCAAGTGGAATCTTACGTCTTTTTCCCGTTTTTCCGCAAAATTCCCCCTGCTTTTCAGCCTTTTTCAGCAGCATGCCCAGGCGTCCCCCTGTTTTTCTTCGCGCCGGAAGCACACTTCCGCCCCAAACTATTCCCCTGCGTTAAAGTTGATTCAATGTCTGCACTGCCAGAAAACCGGAAACATCCTCCTGCACCGGCAGCAGCAGCTCCGTGACATAACTGGCTTTCACCCCAGTGGAATAGGCGTCGATCACCCGGCGCTCATACACATCTCCCCGCAGGGGATACTCATGGGCTTCGGCCCACTCGATCAGCCGGACATAGGTTTCCCGGATCCGCTCCAGTTCTCCCAAATGATACCCGGTCACCGCCGTGAATCCGCCCACCAGAGCCGTGTGCTCCCGGCGATGGCTGCCGGGCTGCAGCTGTTCCATAAAGGCCATGGTCGTAGGCTCGCCCTCCATCCGGGCGCGGAACGAAGCAAACCTCACATAAACCGCGCCGCCCACATCCACCATCGCCAGGCCGCCATCCTTGGAAAAGGTTTTGTAGGACGCTTCTGTAAAGGCCTCCGGCTCTGCCGCGCCGCCCGCATACTGCTGCTCATAACAAAGATAGCGGGCCTGGGGGATATATTTCGCCGTGGGCGACAGGCCGCCGTGGCGCCGCACCCACTCCCCTTCCACAAACAAGTCGTGCCAGGCCTTCAGGCTTTCCTCCCGCCGGCGGTAATAATCAATGGTCGCCCGCGTTTTTTCGATCTTTTCCGCAAAGATCTCCCGCAGCCGCACCAGATCCTCTTCCCGCAGAATTTCTCCGATCTCCTCCAGGGTAAAGCCCTCGTCTCCCAGATAGCGGATCATCTGCACCCGATACATGCTTTCCGCGCTGTAATAGCGGTAGCCGTTGTGTTCGTTGATGCTGTCCGGCTGCATCAAGCCGATCTCCTCGTAATAGCGCAGCGTCCGGGAAGACACATCGCAAATCTTGCTCACCTGCCCGATGGAATAAAGCCCCTGTTTTTCCATGCTCCCGCCTCCCTTTTCTTCCGCCGGAAAACGGCTTTTTTCGGTTACCAGTGTAGCACATTTTTCCAAAAGACGCAAAAAATCCGTCCGAACCCTTTCGTTCGGACGGATTTCACCTGCGCCCGGGATTCCTTACCCCTGTTTTGCCCCATCGTTCTGATGGGCCGCCTGGTTCAAATGCTTGTCCAATTTGGACAGCGCGTCTTTGCACGGGCCGTCGCAGCCCTGCTCGATCAGCCCCATCAGGCAGGCCCGCACGCCGTAGCAGATCAGCGTCTGTTCCTCCCGACTCTGGTGGATAGCCCGCCACTGGGCGTCATTTTGCCGCTCCTGTCGGGCAAACCAGAGATAGATCTTCCGCAGCACCGCGCTGATGGCGGCCAGGGCCGTCACCACCGCCGCCGCCTGAATGATCCAGTCTGCATTGATATACACCGCTTCACCTCCCATAAGGAAGGCCGCAGCCCCGTTTGTTGCACGCTTTGATGCAACGGGCCTTATTTTGCGGGGGCCGCCTTTTCCACGCCGCACACCGTTAGCGTCTCCTCCGCCACGGTAAAGCGCACCTCCAGCCCCGCAAACACAAAGCCGTATACCCGGGCCGGATCCTGCTGGTAGGACGGGCGGGGATCGTTGGCCAGCACCGCCCGCAGCGCCGCGCGCTTGTCTGCGGGCACCCTTTGCAGCCAGGTTTCCGGAAACTCCACCTGCAGCATCCGCCGGGGAGCTGCCTCCGTAAAGCCGCCCAGGGCGTCCTCATGGCAATCGGCATAGGGGATATAGGGTTTGATGTCGTAAATGGGCGTGCCGTCCATCAGGTCCGCGCCGGACACCCGCAGCACCGTTCCCCATGCCGGATGGGTCTCCACCCCCTCCAAACGCACCGAGGACAGCCCGATCGCATTGGGCCGGAAGGGCGAGCGGGTGGCAAACACGCCCATGCGCACATTGCCGCCCAACCGGGGCGGCCGCACGGTGGGCGACCAGTCCTGCCGCACCGCCGCAGAAAACTGCCAGATCAGCCAAAGATAATTAAAGCCCTCGATCCCCCGCAGGGCGTCGGCATTGCGAAACTCCGGCTCGAACACCACCAGCGCCTCCAATTCCTTCACCAGCCCGCTTTGCCGGGGAATGCCGAATTTTGTGGCAAAATCGCTGTGGATGCGGGCCACCACTTTCATTTCGTGCTCCCCACTCATGCCGTCACCTCCCGGGCCGCCGCCCGGCCTGCCGTTCTCCCGGAGCACCAGGCCCAGTGCAGATTGTATCCGCCGCAGGTGCCTGTGGCGTCCAAAATCTCGCCCGCCAGATACAGGCCGGGCTGCCGTACCGAAGCAAAGCTGCCGTCGATTTCATCCAGGGGGACGCCGCCCCCCGTCACCTGGGCCTGCTCCCAGGACAGCGTGCCCTCCACGGGCAGCCGCCAATCCTTCAGCGCCGCCGCCAGGCGGCGCACCTCTTCCCTTTTCAGCGTGCTCCCGGGCCGGGACAGGGGCCCGATCCCCGCGTCTTTCATCACCGCATACAGCACCCGCTTGTGAATCAGACCCAGGAACAGCGTTTCCAGTGATTCCGCCCCCCATTGGGCGGCCCGCCGGGTCAGTTCAGTCTCCAGCGCCTCCGTCTCCCAGGCCGGGAAAAAGTCCAGGCTCACCGCCCTTTCCCCGCCCCGGGGCAGCGCGCCCCACACGCAGGACAGCTGCATGGCGGGGATGCCGGACAGGCCATATTCCGTCAGCTGCACTTCCCCCTCTTCCCGGGCCGTCCTTTGGCCGCCGCAAAGCAGCGTGGCCCCGCACTGCACCCGGATGCCTTTCAGCCCCTTCAGCCCGCTGTGGCTGCATTTCAGGGGCGTCAGCGCCGGATACAGCGGCGTGCAGCGGTGTCCGAATCCCCGGGCCAGGGTGTAACCCACTCCCGTCACGCCCTGGGCCGGGGCGGCCTTGCCGCCGGTGGTCAGGATCAGCGCATCCCCCTCATACCGCTTGCCCTCCGCGGTTTTGACCGCAAAGCGGCCCCGGCGCCGGGCAGCTTCCGTCACTTTGCAGCCGCACACCACCTGAACCCCCCGGCGCTCCAGGGCCAGGCGCAGCACATCCAGCACCATGGACGCCTGGCGGCAATAGGGGTACAGGCGCCCCGCCTCGTCGGCCGTGCACACCAGCCCCTGGCGGCGGAAAAAGTCCACCGCCGCATCCGTGGGCATCTGGGCCAGCAGCTCCTCCAGCCGATCCCGGCGGCCCGTATGATAATACTCCGCCCCCATATGTTCATTGCTCAAATTGCAGCGGCCGTTGCCGGTGGCCAGAATTTTCTTGCCGATCCGATCCAGCCCCTCCAAAATCCTAACGCGGACGGGCTCTGCGCTTTCCGCCGCCCCCAGATCAAAATCTCTTTCATATGCCAGCTCCGCTTCTTCGGGGCCCGCTGTCCCCATAGTCTCTCCCGCCCGTTTCCGGCTTCATGCCTGGCTTACGGGCCGTAAATCTTTTCTGTTCCTATCATACACGCTCCCTCCCGGAATAGCAAGAAAAGCCGCCCTGCCTTTGCCCCCGAAAAATAAATTTCCCCGGGGTTGCATAGCCCCGTGCAACAAATCCCTTGCCCTACACATAGGTGTAGGGCAAAACTTTTGCCCGGTTCTGTTTTCTGCTCAGGGGCCGGGGGCGCAAGCCCCCTAAAAGCCCCAAAATTCGACTACGAAAAGGAGATTTTATTTTGAATTATACAAAAAATTATCAACTCAACCAATGGGAACCCG
>CALDMR010000084.1 GCA_937915065.1 uncultured Clostridia bacterium | reverse complement strand
CACAGTAAACAGCAAAAACAGCGGGATCACCAGAAAAATAATCAGCGCCAGTTCCCAGCGGATGGTCAGCATCACGCAGAAAGCACCCAGGATCGTCGCCGCAGAGATGAACAGATCCTCCGGCCCATGGTGGGCCAGTTCCGAAATTTCAAACAGATCGCCTGTCACCCGGCTCATCAGCTGGCCGGTGCGGTTTTTATCATAAAACGAAAAGGACAGCTTCTGCATATGGGAAAAGAGATCGGCACGAATGTCCGCCTCAATATGCACGCCCAGCAGGTGCCCCCAGTAGGTCACCACAAAATAGAGCACGCTTTTGAGGACATAAGCCCCCGCCAGGATCGCCATAACCACAAAAAAGGCCCGATACGCCTGCTGCGGCAGCAGCTGCTGCAGCGACAGGCGCGAAATGTAGGGAAAGGCCAGGTCAATGCCGCAAATGGCCGTGGCGCAGACCATATCCAGCAGAAAAAGCTTCCAGTGGGGCCGATAGTAGGATGCAAACATCCGAAGCAGCCCCTTTTGTTTCATTTGTTCTTCCTTCATATCTTCGCTCCAATCAGCCAGGGATTCTCTGCCCCGGCAAGGTAACGGCTGGCGCCGTCCATAGAATTGCGCACCATATCTTCCACCGCCTGGTCTGTATAATAAGCCATGTGGGGCAGCATCAGCACATTGGGCATGGCGTTCAGCACCGCCATTTCCCGCTGGGCGATCACTTGATTCTTGAAATCCCGGTAATAGATCAGACGGTCCCCGTCGAACACATCCAGGCCCGCACCGGAAAGCTTGCCCCGCTCCAGGGCGTTGATCAGCGCGGCATTGTCCACCAGCGGCCCCCGGGCCGTGTTGATCAAAACGGCCCCATCCTTCATCCGCTCCAGGGCCGCCGCGTCGATCCAGTGCACCGTCTCCGGTGTGGCCGAAAGATGCAGCGATACAATATCGCTCTCGCGGTACAGCGTATCCAGATCCACCTGCTCCGCGCAGCCCGCCAGATCCTCCCGCACCGTGCGGTTATATCCCAACACGCGGCACCCAAAGCCGCCCAGATGCCGCGCCACAGTCGTTCCGATCCGCCCCAGGCCTACGATCCCAACGGTCAGGTTGGGCAGTTCCCGGCCCAAAAGGCCCCGGGCGGTATAGTCCTGCCCGCCATAGCGCAGCAGCATCGGCTTGATCTGGCGCAGCACCATCAGCATCATCATAATGGCATAATCCGCCACGCTGGATGGCGCATAGGGCGCGTTGCCCACAGCAATACCCACAGAATTGGCATAGGCCACATCAATATGCTCCACACCAATGGTGCGGCTGACCACCATTTTCACCCCGCAGGCCCGGTAGCAGTCCAACAGCTCCGGCGTGATATATGTGCCGGAGAGAATATTGACCGCATCCATCCCATCCGCCCGGGACGCATTTTCCAGGGACGGCGATTCTTTGCACAAGGTCAGCTCTGCGCCATAATCTTCGGCCAGGCGGCGGAAGATGGGCGCTTCCACGTCGCCGCAGGCATACACCAGCATTTTCATTCTTTGCACCTCCGCTGCAGTGTGGTAAGGTTTATTATATCCGCTTTCCGCCGCAGCCGCAAGCAGCAGACAGGCCTGCATCCGGGAGTTTTTTTCCTAATTTTGAGAAACCTGCAACAATCCGTCCCGCTGATGGATATTCTATATGAAAGATCTTTCACAGCCCCAAGGAGGTGAGGCCTATGACCAGAGAACAATTTGAGCCTCTGGTACGCGCTTACAGCAACACTGTTTACCGCGTGGCTTATCAAGCCCTGAAAAACCATGCCGATGCCGAGGATGTAATGCAGACCGTGCTGCTGAAACTGTTTGAAACGGCCACCGTCTTTGAAAGTCAGGAGCATATCCGCGCCTGGCTGATCCGCGTGACCGTCAACGAAAGCCGAAAAATACTGCGCACACCCTGGCGGCATCGTGTTCTGCCCCTGGAAGAAGGCCAGGATTTACCGGTCTTTGATAACCGCGCGCAAAGCGACCTGTTTTCTTCGGTCATGGCGCTGCCCCGGAATTACCGCATGGCGGTATACCTGTTTTATTACGAGGAACTGTCCACTGCGGAAATTGCCCAAGCCATGTCCGCCAATCCCTCCACCGTCCGCACCTGGCTCAGGCGGGCGCGGGAGAAATTAAAGTTAGACTTAACCACACCAAAGGAGGTTTGAAGCCATGATAGACCACAGCCTGTTTCAAGACACCTTTTCGAAGCTTCATGCTTCCGAAGCAAGCATTCAGGAGGTTTTATCCATGACAGAAACAACTACCCGCAGCAAAACCCGGCGCCTCCGGCGCACCGCCCTCATGACCGCCGCCGTGCTGGCCTCTCTCTGCGTCAGCGCCGGCGTTGCCAACGCCGCCACAGGCGGCGCCCTGGCCAAGGCCGTCGAGCTGCATATCGAAGAACTGCTCCAGGTCAACCGCTATAAGCTGTCCATGGAAACGGACGGCGGCAATGTTCTGGTATACGGCGCCCCCGTGGAGCTGACGCAGAAAGAGGGCCAGGTATTCCTGACCATTGATGATCAAACGCAAAACATTACCGAAGCTCTGGAGCGGGACGGCACTTATACCTATGAACACACCGACGGAAACACCACCCTGCGCGTGCAGGTTTCTCCGGATCAGGACTATCCGGGAGAATGGCAATACAGCATCACCTATCTGGATCCTCAGATCCAGGAGGGCGACGCCACCGTGTATTCTTCCCATGGCTCCACCGCCACCTCCTGATTTCTGCCAATACAGCACACAAAGCCCCACCGCCCGGGAGAATAAAATTCTCCCGGGCGGTGGGGCTTTTAATTCAGTCTTAAGCTACGGGCATTTCGCCTTCAGGCTGAGCAGAATCCGGCGTTTCTTCCTCCGGTTCTGTCGGCGCCTGCCAGTTGTTGTTGGACGGTTTATCCTTCCAGGCAGCACTGTATGCATCCAGGATAGAGCCCGTGGCCGACGGAGCGTAGCTGATGGTGACAGCATCGCCCACATTCATAATGACCACATCCGTGCAAGCTGCAGCAGAAATACTGTAGAAGGTTTCCTGTCCTTCCAGACGCAGGAAGTAGTAGGTATTGCCTTCCAGCACCGCCGTGCGGATCTCGGCGATGGTGCCCTCCGCCTTATTCTGCTCTGTCAGTTCCTGGCCAGCTTCGGAACTGATGGTATTGCTCTCCACCAGCAGCTGGATATAGGCCGCCTCGCAGGCCTCGGGCGTTGTGCCTGTGGCCACGATCTGATACTCCTGCACATTGACCATGGCGTACTGCTTCACCAGGCCGGCGTTATCCTTCATCGCCATAAAGTAGGTCGGCTCGCCGGAGATGTTCAGCAGCAGCGGGAACGTGGCTGTATAGCGCATCTGCTGCAAAATACCCTCGGCACTGGACATAGCGGAATACTCATCTGCACCAGCGCATGGATAATACCGCGTTTCCTTGGTGCGCTGGTTACTGAGGATGAATCCCACATTGGACGCGTCGGTACCGGCAGAGGTCACGCCGCTGTACATATACACATCGCCGTTCTGGGCAATGTAATTGTACCCTTGGGTGGTCACGGTTACATCCCGCTGGCCCAGGATCGAGTTGATAAAGCCGTTGTGGTACTGGCCGTAATAGTCGTACTGCTGCAGGATCAGATCTGCATTGTACACATGGTCGACCCAAGTGGGGATGTCCGCCACATCATAGTAGCTGCATTCGCCGGTCACTGCATTGACCAGCACCGCGCCGGTAATATCCACGCCGCCGAACAGGCCGATGGTCTTATCCACCCGGCCGCAGACCCAGTAGGGTTCGCCTTCTTCGTTGATCTCGAAATAGGGCTGGGCAAACATATAGGTGGGATAATTAAAGCGCAGATGACGGTAAAGGTTGCGGTTAAAATGTTCCGCCGTGGTATACTTGATGCCGTCCTCCAGGCGAACCACCGTCACCTCCTGGGTGGTCATATCGATGATCATATAGGCAGGCAGGCCGTCGCCGCGGTTGTTCAGCCACTTGATCACATCGCCGTACATCAGGCCGGTCACACGGACAGGCTTGCCCTGATAGTTGATCTGGGTATAGTCGTCCTCCACCTCAAACTGGCTGACCATATCGCTCAATTCGCCCAGCTTGCGGTTGCCCAGGCGCGTGGCGCTGTCGCGGTCCAGAACAGGGATCTCGTCAAAACTCAACTGATCCACTTCCTCGGCAAAGTTACCCGTTTCCAGGGGCAGCAGCTTCTGATAAGCGTCCGCCCGGATAATCACCGAAGACAGGATCGCACCCACAAGGGCGATCACCAGCAGGCCAATCACCAGGAAAAAGGGAATCTTGCACTGCTTTTTGACAAATCCAAAATAGCCCTTCACACCGTCGCCCTGGAAACCTGTGGTCAGCACAGCCATAAAGCAGTAGACCGCGCACAGCAGGAACACAAAGGTGTAAAATTCCGGTGCTTTCAGGTTGATGGGCGGCAAAACCGCATAGTAATAAATTGCGCCGAAAAGCACGGTGACGAGCAGATTCGTCAGCGTCCGCTTCACAGGGGATTTGATGCTTTTGGCCGGACGCTTCTTTTTCTCCGGCTGGGGTTGATACTCCTCGCGGGGCTGCTGCGCACCGCCAAAGTCGAAGCCGCCGAAAAACGGATTCCCAGCGCCGAAGGGAGTGCCATCGCCACCAAAGCCGCCAGCATTAAAGTTTACTTTCACTGCATATCCTCGCTTTCTTTTTGGTGCCCGCCAGGCGGGCTGTTTCATCTCTGTATGGTTCAAGGATTGTCCTATTTGTATAGTATACGGGAAACTGCAGAAAATTACAACCATAGGATGCACTTTGTGGCCGAAGGTTTATTCCTGGACGCCATAATAAACCAACCCGCCCGGAAACCTGCGGTTCCCGGGCGGGTTGGTTTTAGAGAAGGGGCGCCCCCTTGCACTCAGGCTTTCTCAATGGCAATTTTGCCATCTTCAGCGGTGACACGGATGGCGTCGCCTTCCTTCACGGCGCCCTCCAGCAGCTTTTCAGCCACAGCATCCTCGACGCTGCTTTGAATGGCGCGGCGCAGGGGTCTTGCACCGTAAACAGGGTCAAACCCCTCCTTCGCCACCACTTTAACGGCTTCCTCGTCTACCGTCATGGTCACGCCCAGGCTCTCCACCCGCTTGGCAGTGACAGCGAGCAGCTTCCGGGCGATTTCTGCGATATTCTCTTCCGTAAGGGGATGGAAAATAATGGTCTCGTCGATCCGGTTGAGGAACTCCGGGCGGAAGGTGCGCTTCAGCTCACCCATAACCGCTTCTTTGACCGCTTCAAAGGAAACGGATCCATCCTTCTCCTCCCCGGCGGAAAAGCCCAGGGGGCTTTGGGCGGTGATATTCTTAGCGCCCACATTGGAGGTCATCACAATGATCGTGTTGCGGAAGTCCACCCGCCGTCCTTGGGAATCGGTCAGTTCGCCGTCATCCATGATCTGCAGCAGCAGATTCCACACATCCTCGTGGGCCTTTTCGATCTCGTCAAACAGCACCACACTGTACGGGCGGCGGCGCACCCTTTCCGTCAGCTGGCCGCCCTCCTCGTGACCCACATAGCCGGGAGGCGAGCCGATCAGGCGGGATACGGTATGGCGCTCCATATATTCGGACATATCCAGCCGCACCATGGCGTTCTCATCGCCAAACATGGCCTCCGCCAGTGCTTTGCACAGTTCGGTCTTACCCACACCCGTGGGGCCCAGGAACAGGAAGGAACCGATGGGGCGCCTGGGATCTTTCAAGCCCACACGGCCCCTGCGGATGGCCCGGGCAATGGCCTTGACAGCTTCATCCTGCCCCACCACCCGCTGGTGAAGGGTATCCTCCATATGCAGCAGCTTCTGGCCCTCATCTTCCGTCAGGCGGGTCACCGGCACGCCGGTCCACTCGGACACCACGGCAGCGATGTCCTCATCGGTCACCTCGCCGTGCTCCGCAGCCACCTTCTTATGCCAGTTGTCCCTTTCAATTTCCATCTGCTTTTCATAATCCTGCTCAATATCGCGGATCTGGGCAGCCTTTTCAAAATCCTGGGCCGCCACAGCCTCTTCCTTTTCCCGGCGCAAAGCAGAGATCTTTTCCTCCAGCGCCTTCAGATCGGGGGAGGATTTTTCGTTCTTCATCCGCACCCGGGAAGCAGCCTCGTCCATCAGGTCAATGGCCTTATCCGGCAGGAAGCGATCATTGATATAGCGGCGGGACAGCTGCACGGCTGCCTCCAGCGCACCGTCGGTGATCGTCAGGCGGTGGTGGGCCTCGTACTTATCCCGCAGCCCTTTCAAAATCTCCAAGCAGGCCTCCGGCGCAGGTTCGCCCACAGTCACAGGCTGGAACCGGCGTTCCAGCGCAGCGTCCTTTTCGATATACTTGCGGTACTCGTCCAGCGTGGTGGCACCAATCACCCGAATTTCGCCACGGCCCAGAGCGGGCTTGATGATGTTCGCCGCGTCCATGGCGCCCTCTGCACTGCCGGCGCCCACGATCGTATGCAGTTCATCGATAAAGAGAATGATCTTGCCGTCGCTCTTGACTTCGTCCAGCGCCTTTTTGATCCGCTCCTCAAACTCGCCGCGGTACTTGGTTCCCGCGATCATACCAGACAAATCCAGCGACAGCACCCGTTTATCCAGCAGGTCTTCCGGCACATCTGCCGCCGCGATCTTCTGGGCCAGTCCCTCGGCGATGGCGGTTTTACCCACCCCGGGCTCGCCGACCAGCACCGGATTGTTTTTTGTGCGGCGGGAAAGGATCTGGATCACTCTCTGAATCTCTTCATCCCGGCCAATCACCGGATCCAGCTTGCCGCTGCGGGCCGCTGCGGTCAAATCCTTGGTAAACTCTTTCAAGACATTGTCGCCGGTTTCTTCCTTGGCTTCTCCGGCCCGCACCGCCTGGGCCGCGCCGCCCGGCCCCTCCTGCAGCTTCCGCTGCACAGCTTCAAATACAGCCTGGGAGCTCAAGCCCGCAGCGCGCAGGATGCGCACACCCATATTACGGCCATCCCGCAGCAGCCCCACCAGCAAATGCTCCGTACCCACATAGCTGAAGCCGCCGCGCACGGCTTCTTCGGCCGCGCACTCGATCACATGCTTGGCCCGCGGCGTCAGCCCCTGGCTGGGCTTTGTGCCGGGCGCGCCCTGGCCCACACTGTTGACCAGGATCTGGCGCACCATGGCATCTGTCAGCCCCTGCTCCGTCAAAACCCGGTGGGCAATGCCCTCTTCCTCCTTCAAAAGTCCCAGCAGCAAATGTTCGCTGCCGATATAACTATGCCCCAAATCAGCGGCAGATGCCTCCGCCAGTTCCAGCGCTCTCAGCGCACGGGGGGAAAACTTGTTTTCATCCATAAGGCAGTACCTCCTTCATCGTTTGGTATCCATCAGCACCGCTCAGCCCTGCTTTTCCAGACCATGGATCTGGTCGCGCAGTGCAGCGGCACGCTCAAAATTCTCCGTTTCAACGGCCTGGCGCATCTCGCAGCGCAAAGCGTTGATCTGGCGCTCGCGATCCAGCTTTCTGTGCTCCTCGTCGGACACCAGGTCATTGCCGGATGCGCTCTGGGCCGGCGCAGCCTGCGCCGCCGGAGCGGCCACCGCACCACCCAGCATGGGGAACATGTGCTCAAAGCGCCGGTTCATGGCCTCGAAAGGTTCAAAGAAGCTGCCCGCCAAACTGGGCATGGGCGCAAACAGGTCGTCAAAGCCGCCAAACATACTGGCGCTGAAGTTTGCAAAACTCTTTTCCAGATTGCTGACATACCCCATCTCCTTGGCGCAGTCGCCGCACAGGTGCTGTTCTGTCACCTGGCCGTTGATATTGCTCTTATAATAAAACGTTGCTTCATTCTTACCACAATGCTCGCATTTCATAACAGAGACCTCCTTTTAAGTCTGTTCTATGAATTGATAAACTGGTTTTGTCATTACTTTCGATCAGATCGCGTGAATCATAACCTGCTTGAAAATCGTGGCCCGCACGATGTTGCGCAGTTCCCTGGGAACCTCTTTCAGCGCACTTTCGCTGATGGCGGAAAGCAGAATCCGCGCCACATCCATTTCAATCGCCCCACTGTGGGCCAGATTGCCGGTGATGGCCCGGGCACTCTGATAGTCCAGGGAATCGCCGATAGAGTTGATCACCTGCATCAGCAGGGTTTTGCGGTCGGTCTGCACCCGGGTAATGCGGATATATCCGTTGCCGCCGCGGCGGCTTTCCACGATGTAACCGTGCTCCGGCGAAAACCGGGTAGACATCACATAATTGATCTGGCTGGGCACGCAGTTGAATCGCTGGGCCAGATCGCCGCGCTGCAGCTCCACCACACCGCCGTCCGTTTCATCCAGGGCCTCCTGAATAAAACCTGCAATCAAATCTGAAATACCCACTTGATAACGCGCCTCCTTTAATATTTCCAGCAGCCCCGGTAAAGGGTGCCGCCGTCCTGTGTCATTGATACGGTTCTTAGATCTAACTTTGACTTTGACTTTGACTTTGACTTTCTTTGACCTTGACTATAGTATAGCACACCTTTTTCATTTGTCAACACAATTTTTGACTTTTCCTGACCATTTTTTAAAAGCGGCCTTCTCCCTTGATATGCTCCCTTTAAAGTAGACAGCGGAAAAACAAAGCTGTCG
>CALDMR010000083.1 GCA_937915065.1 uncultured Clostridia bacterium | reverse complement strand
TATGGTGCTTTCCATGGAGCGGGTCAAGGCCCAGGCTTTGGAATTCGGCCACTCCGGCCGCCGGGAGCTGGCCTATCTTGTCACCCACTCCGTGCTGCACCTGCTGGGGTACGACCATTTGGATGAGGGCCCCCAGAAGCGGCAGATGCGCGCCCGGGAGGATGCCATTATGGAAAAGCTGGAGATTCCAAGATAAGCAGACGCAGCAGGACGCGAAAACCGTCCTAATCAATCTAATAAATTGCTCAAGAAAGTTGAGGATCAAACAACCATGCAGATTACAAAAGAAGCGATGATTACCGTATGCGGCCGGCCCAATGTGGGCAAATCTTCTTTGACCAACGCCCTGGTGGGGGAGAAGATCGCCATTGTGTCCAACAAACCCCAGACTACCCGCAACCGTATTTACGGCGTGGTCAACAGCGGCGACACCCAGTTGGTGCTGGTGGACACGCCGGGCCTGCACAAGGCCCAGAACCGCCTGGGAGACTATATGGTCAAGGTGGTGGAGGACAGCCTGAGCGATATCGATGTGGTCATGATGTTGGTAGAGCCCATTGCCCATGTGGGCACGCCGGAGCAGATCATCATCGACCGCATGAAAAAAAGCGGCGAGAAGGCAGTGCTGGTGATCAATAAGATCGATACCGTGAAAAAAGAGGAGCTGCTGGCAGTGATCGCCGCCTATCAGCAGGCCTACGCCTTTGATGCGATCATTCCTGTATCCGCCCGCACTCATGAAGGGCTGGACGACCTGCTGAACACCCTGAAGGGCTATGCGGTGGAGGGCCCTCAGCTGTTTCCGGAGGATATGACCACCGATCAGCCGGACCAGCAGGTGTGCGCCGAGATCGTGCGGGAAAAGATCCTGTACTGCCTGCAGCGGGAAGTGCCCCACGGCGTTGCCATTGAGGTGACCAAATTCAGCCAGCGCAATGATACGGACATCATCGACCTGGATGTGACGATTTACTGCGAAAAGGCCAGCCACAAAGGCATTCTTATCGGCAAGGGCGGCGAAATGCTGAAAAAAATCAGCACCATGGCCCGTGAAGATATCGAGCAGTTTATGGGCGCCAAGGTGTATTTGCAGACCTGGGTCAAGGTAAAAGAGAATTGGCGCGATAACTTGAACTATATCCGCTCTTTTGGCTATCAGGGAGATAAGTAAGGGGAATCCTGCAAAAAATTGTCAGGTATGCTCCGGGGACAATACGACCACGCTATATATGCGAGGTGATGCCGTATGCCGCGGGAAGAGGGCTATTGGGAGCTGTTCTGCCAAACAGGTGCGCCGGCCTTTTACCTGACCTGGAGGCTGAATGAGCGCGGGGAGCACCGGTTGTAAGGTGCTCCTGTACATAGCGCGGCGAAAGAAAACTGCGAAAGAGGTACATAGCATGGATGAACAGAAACACCGCTTCACGCGGCTGTATGGCAATATCGGATGTATCGTAGGTCTGGTCGTCAGCGGCCTGGGGGCCATGTCCCTGGGAGCCGGGGATGCCCAGATGCGGGTGCTTCTGGTGGCCGGCGTGCTGCTGTGCGCGGGGATCGGTATGGCCATCGGCCGCCATAAGGATAAGAAACGCGCGGCGGAGAACGATGCACAGAGTCGTTGAGGGCGTGGTGCTCCGCGAGACGGATACCAAGGAGGCGGACAAGATCCTGACCGTGCTGACCCGGAGCGAAGGAAAGGTTTCGGTGATCGCCCGGGGAGCGCGGCGGAAAAACAGCCGGATTGCCGCTGCGTCGCAGCTGCTGGTCTATTCAGAAATGACCTTGTTTCAAAAGGGGAATTGGAGTATACTGGACGAAGCGTCCACTTTGGAACTGTTTCCGGGGGTGCGCCAGGATGTGGAGTTGTTGGCGCTGGGCTCCTACTTTGCCGAACTGACCGAGCTGCTGAGCGCCGAGGATGTGCCCGCGCCGGATGTGCTGCCGCTGCTGCTCAATGCGCTGTATGCTTTGGGTACGCTGCATAAGAACCCGCTGCAGGTGAAAGCGGCCTTTGAGCTGCGCCTGCTGGCCTTGAGCGGTTTTGAACCGCTGGTGGAGGGCTGCGCGGTCTGCGGCGGGGAGGAACCGGAGGAGCCGATGCTGGATGTGGTGCAGGGTTTGCTGCACTGCAAGCGCTGTGCCCTGGGCGGGCGCAGGGGTTTGTCTATGCCGCTGTGCGGCCCGTCGCTGGCAGCGATGCGCCATGTGCTGGGCTGCCAGCCGAAGCGGCTGTATGCGTTTTCCCTGGAGCCGGCGGCTTTGGGACGGTTGGCGGATGCGGCGGAAGCGTTTGCCGCCGCCCAGTTGGAGCGGGGCTTCCGTACATTGGATTTTTATAAGAGTATTCGGATCCCTGAGGGATGATAATGATATTGGAGATTGACAGAAAAACAGAAAGGAAACAATTATGGGAAACGAGTTGAGAAACCATCAGAATGAGATGGCAGATGCGCGGGCCAAAGAGGAGCGCCGCCGCAAAAAGTTGGAAAAGCAGGAAAAACGGGTGGAGCGACTGAACGAGCCCCTGTTTGCCTGGATGTGCAAAACCTTCCGCGTGATCACCGTGGGCGCCACGCTGATTCTCGGCGGCCTGGAAGTGCGCAACAGTATGATGGCGGGGGCGGATAACACGCTGGAGCGTGTGCTGTTCACGGCCCTGGGCGCATGGCTGGTCTTCGGACTGGTGTGGGCGGGCAGTGCGATCGGCCAGATCTTCTCGTTGCGGAAAAGCGGCGAGGGAGATCCGCGAACCATCCGCAACTACTGGATCAATGTGATTGTGGCTGTTGTGGGCGCGGTGGTGCTGACTGTGGCCTTTATGATGGCGTGACGGCAAAAGGGGGACGGATGTCCCCCTTTTTTGGAATAGATGGGGAAGAATGGGAGATTACCTATGGATGAACTGTTTGATAAATCGATTCGTACTCTGGAACTGCCCCGGGTGCTGGAACTGCTGGCCAATCAGGCCACCTCGGCGGCGGCCAAGGAGCGGGCCCGGGGGCTGACGCCCCTGACGGACGCGGAGGATGTGGAGCGTCTGCAGGAAGAAACCGGCGCAGCCTGCGCTTTGCTGGGCCTGCAGGGCAGTCCCTCTTTTTCCGGAGTCAAAGATGTGTCGGCGGCGCTGCTGCGGGCAGAGCGGGGCGGTATGCTGAACACCCGGGAATTGCTGGATATCGCCTTTCTGCTGCGGGCAGCCCGCCGGGTGAAGGATTACCGGGGCGACGAGAGCGACCGGGATACTGTGCTGGACAGCATGTTCCATGCCCTGCACGGCGGCCGCTTTCTGGAGGATAAGATCACGCGGGCCATCCCGGAGGAAAATGAGATCGCCGACAATGCCAGCGCGGAGCTGGCAGATATCCGCCGCCATATGCGGGCCGCTGGGGCCAAATCCCGGCAAATTTTGCAGAAGATCGTTTCCTCGCCCACTTATTCCAAGGCGCTGCAGGAAACGCTGATTACTCAGCGGGACGGCCGCTTTGTGGTGCCCGTAAAGGCGGAATTCCGCGGCGAAATTCCGGGATTGGTTCACGATGTGTCTTCCTCCGGGGCTACGCTGTTTGTGGAACCCATGGGCGTGGTGCAGGCCAATAATGAGCTGAAGGAACTGGAAGCCAAGGAGAAGAAAGAGATCGAGCGGATCCTGATGGGCCTTTCCCAGGAGGCGGCGGGGATCGGCGAAGACATTCGCTGGGATTATGACCTGCTGGTGCACCTGGATCTGATTTTCGCCCGGGGGCAGCTGGCCTACCAGATGGGGGGCGTGCGGCCCGCTGTCGGCAGCGACGGGCATATTCTGCTGCGCCATGCCCGCCATCCGCTGCTGGAGCGGGAGAAGGCCGTGCCCATCGATGTAGAGCTGGGCGGAAAATTCGATACGCTGGTGATCACCGGCCCCAATACGGGCGGCAAGACCGTTACCTTGAAAACCATCGGCCTTTTAACGGTGATGGCGCAGTGCGGCTTGCAGATTCCGGCGGACAGCGGCAGCCGAATTTCTGTATTCTCCCATGTGATGGCAGATATTGGCGACGAGCAGAGCATTGAGCAGAGCTTGTCCACTTTTTCTTCCCACATGGTCAATATTGTGAAGATTCTGGAGCAGGCAGATGATCGCTCCCTGATTCTGTTTGACGAATTGGGCGCCGGGACAGATCCGGTGGAGGGTGCGGCCCTGGCCATTGCAATTATCGGCCAGGCCCGGGATCAGGGGGCGCGGATTGCTGCCACCACCCATTACGCGGAGCTGAAAACTTTTGCCATGACTACCGAAGGGGTGGAAAACGCCTCCTGTGAATTTGATGTGGAAACCCTGCGGCCCACCTATCGCCTGTTGGTGGGGATTCCGGGAAAGTCCAATGCCTTTGCGATTTCCCAGCGCCTGGGCCTGGGCGAGGAAGTGATCCGGCGGGCCCGGGAACAGATGGACAGCGAGAGCGTCCGGTTTGAAGACGTCCTGACCCGGCTGGAACAGCAGCGCCAGATCATGGAGCGGGATCGGACTGCGGCGGAGCGGATGAAGCTGCAGGCAGAAAGCGATGCCAAAAAGGCCCGGGAATTCCGGGATCAGATGGAGCGGGCCCGGCAGAATGTCCGGGGCAAGGCGGGAAAAGAAGCCCGCCGGATTCTGGAGGATGCCCGGGCGGCGGCGGAGCAGACGTTTGCCGAACTGAACCGCATGCGTGCCGCGGCGGAGCGGCAGCGGGATGCGCAGCAGGAAAACGAAGCCCGTGCGGCGTTGATGGCGGGGCTGCGCGCGGCGGAGGAAAAGGTGCAGGCCCTGCCCGGCGCCGAGGAACCCCGCCGCCAAAACAGCCGCCCCATCGAGGTGGGGGACACTGTGGAGCTGCCCGGCGTCAAAACCCATGCCACGGTGCTTTCTGTCAATAAAGACGGCACGCTGCAGCTGCAGGCGGGCATGCTGAAAATCAATGCCAAGGCGGGCGAAGTGTTTTTGGTGGAAGGGGCTTCTGCCAAGCGGAAACAGCCGGGGCAGAATCAGTTGCGCCGTGGAAAAACCACGGTACCGCCCCGGGCTGCTGCCGCCGTGGAGCTGGATATCCGCGGGATGATGACCGATGAGGCGGAGTGCGTGGTGGATCGCTTTTTGGACGAGGCAGTTATGGGCCGCCTGACCCAGGTGACCATCATCCACGGCAAGGGCACCGGCGCGCTGCGCAAAGCGGTTCACGCCCAGCTCAAGCGCCATCCCTATGTGAAAGCCTTCCGCCTGGGCGTGTTCGGCGAGGGCGAGGACGGCGTGACTGTGGCAGAACTGAAATAAGGCGCCGGCAGGGCGCATGATTTCTGCAAAGCTGTATAAACTGAGCGGGCGGGGCGCAGAATAAAAGGCCTGTTCGACAGATTTTGCGGGTGAAAAAGTGCCGGAAAGTATGGCGGAGGAGTAGAAAACGGAAAATTTGGGTAAAATGACTGGGAAACTCTTTCTGATTGCGGAAGTTTGTGCAAATCGTCATTGACGCGGGATAGGTAAATTTGCTAAAGTATAGCTATCTGAAAAGAGATCATTTGAAGGGGTGCTGTTATAATGTACATGCAGGAGGTCACGGTGAATAATGAGGTTGGCCTGCACGCCAGACCTGCCACCTTCTTTATCCAGAAAGCCAATGAATTTAAGAGCGGCATTTGGGTCGAGAAGGATGAGCGCCGTGTCAATGCAAAGAGCCTGTTGGGCGTTTTGTCTCTGGGCATCGTTCAGGGCACTGCGATCAATCTGATCGCGGATGGCAACGATGAAAAGGAAGCTGTTGCCGCCCTGGCAGAGTTGGTTTCCACCAATTTTGCCGAGTAAAAACTATTATATCGCGCAAAAAAAGCCGCCGCGTCTATGGACGCGGCGGCCCTTTTTTGTTACACTGGAAGCAACATTTCACAAGGGGAGGCCCCGAATTGACAAAGCAGGAGTTGAAGGACAAGGCCAACGGCCTGCCCCTGCGCCCCGGCGTCTATATTATGATGGATGCCCAGGGGACAGTGATTTATGTGGGAAAGGCCAAAAAACTGAAAAACCGGGTCAGCCAGTATTTTCAGGAAACGGCCAGCCACAACGATAAAACCCGCCGCATGGTGGCCAAGGTGGATCATTTTGACACCATCATTGCCTCCAGCGAATTTGAAGCGCTGATCCTGGAAAATGCGCTGATCAAACAATATATGCCACGCTATAATATTCTGCTGAAGGACGACAAGGGGTATCCCTTTGTGCGCCTGACGCTGCAGGAGCAGTATCCCGTGTTTTCGCTGGCCAACACGGTGCGGCAGGATGGGGCGCGGTATTTCGGCCCTTACGGCGGGCGGACGGAAACCAAGGCGGCCATTACAGCCATCTGCGGCGCTTTGCGGCTGCCCACCTGCCGGCGGAAATTCCCCCGGGATATCGGAAAAGAGCGCCCTTGCCTCAATTATCATATGGGTAAGTGCGATGGGTTTTGCCGGGGCACGCCGGGCAAGGAGGAATACCGCAGCCGGATCGATCAGGCGATTTTGCTGCTGACGGGCAAAGTGAAGCAGGTCACGGCGGAGCTGACAGCGGAGATGGAACGCCAGGCCGAAGAGCTGCGGTTCGAGCGCGCCGCGGCTCTGCGCGACCAGATCAATGCCATCGAAGTGCTGAGCAAAAAGCAGAAGGTAATTGCCGGTACCATGCCGCAAACGGATATCTGGGGACTGTACCGGGGAACGGTCAAGTCCTGCTATGCAGTGCTCCATTACCGCGACGGCCAGCTGACGGGGCGGGAAACGGAGGGGTTTTCTGCCCGGATGGACGAACAGGCGGAGGAAATGCTGCCGCTGCTGCTGGCGCAGTATTATCTTGGCCGCAGCGCGCTGCCCCGGGAGATCTGGCTGCCCATGCCCATAGAAGATGCGGACACCATGGAGCAGGCGCTGAGTTTGCACAGCGGCGAAAAGGTGCTGGTGCGCATCCCCCGCCGGGGCGAAAAGGCCGATCTGATCCGGCTGGCCAACCGCAATGCCGAAGAGGAAGCGGAGCGGGTGACTTCGGAGGCCGAACGGGCCAGCCGCACGCTGGAACTGCTGGCAAAAATGACGGGGCTGCCTGGCGCGCCGAAGCGCATGGAATCCTATGATATTTCCAATACGGGCAGCAGCGATATTGTGGCGTCCATGGTGGTTTACGAAGGGACCCGGCCGAAAAAAAGCGCCTACCGCAAGTTTCAGATCAAATCCATCTGCGCCCCGGACGATTACCGCTCTATGGAAGAGGTGCTGACGCGCCGCTTGCAGCGCTATGCGGAGGGGGACGAGAAATTTGCGCCCCTGCCGGATCTCTTTTTGATCGACGGCGGCGCCACCCATGCCGCTGTGGCGGAAACGGTGCTGGCCCGTTTCCAGCTGCGGATTCCCGTGTTCGGCATGGTGAAGGATGACCGCCACCGCACCCGGGCGCTGATCACTGCCGACGGGCGGGAGATCGGCATTCAGGCCAGCGAGCCGGTGTTTGCCCTGATTGGCCGGATTCAAGAGGAAACCCACCGCTTTGCGGTGACATATCACCACCAGCGCCACACGAAAAGCAGTACCCGCAGCGCCCTGGATGGGATCCCGGGCATCGGCGCGGTGCGCAAAAAGCAGCTGCTGAAGACTTTTGGCACGGTGAAAGCCATCCGGGAGGCAGAGCGGGAGACGCTGGAGACTGTGCTGCCCCGGGCTGCCGCCGGGGCTGTTTATGAACATTTTCATCGGAACGAAGAGGAAGAAAGGAAGGATACCATATGCGAGTGATTACGGGAACGGCCCGGGGCCGCCGCTTGAAAGAACTGAAGGGGGAGGACACCCGCCCCACCACGGATCGGGTGAAAGAAGGTATTTTTAATATTATCCAGTTTGATATTGAGGGGCGGAGGGTTCTGGATCTCTTCGGCGGCACGGGGCAGCTGGGCATTGAGTGCCTGTCCCGGGGGGCAGAAAGCGCCACCTTTGCCGATGCCCGCAGCGACGCCACCCGCTTGATCCGGGAAAATCTGGAGCATACCGGCCTGGCAGACCGGGCCGCTGTACTCACGGCGGATTACGCCACGGTGCTGTCCGCCGGGCAGGAGAAGTACGATCTGGTTTTTCTGGATCCGCCCTATCAGACGAAACTTCTGGAAAGGTCTCTGGAATTGATTTCACAGTTTGACATTCTCCGCGAACATGGTATAATTGTGTGCGAAAGTCCGCTGGATAAGATATTGCCGGAACTTTCGGCCCCCTATGGCAAGTACCGGGAATACCGGTACGGGAAGATCAAGGTTACGATTTACCACCGCGACTGATACTGCAAACGAGAGAGGAATCCAATGTGACAACAGCCATCTATCCCGGCAGCTTCGATCCCGTCACCCTGGGACATATTGATATTATTGAGCGCGCTGCCAAATGCTTTGACCGCCTGTATGTCTGCGTGATGGTGAATGCAGATAAGAAAAGCCCGATGTTCACGCCGGAAGAGCGCATGGAGTTTGTGAAAACGGCTGTGGAGCACTTGGACAATGTGCAGGCAGAGGCCTGGAGCGGTTTGCTGACGGACTATGCTCAGCAGAAAAATGCCACAGTTCTGGTCAAGGGCGCGCGCAATGTGTGCGATTTTGACATGGAATACCAAATGTCCCTGATCAACCGGGGCATCAAGCCCAATCTGGAAACGGTGATCCTGCCGGCCAGCGCGGAATATATTCATTTCAGCTCTTCCATGGCGCGGGAGATGATCCGCTACCGGCAGCCGTTGGAGAAATATCTGCCGGCAAAGATCGTGCCGGCGGTGGATCAAATTGCAGAAGAAAAACATATCAGGAGGTAAAATCCATGGAAAATGATGTGCAGCAGCTGATCGACCTGCTTTACGATATGATCGACAATGCCAAGGGCGTGCCCCTGGGCAATGATAAATGCGTCATCGAGCGCAACCGCGCCCTGGATTACCTCGATGAGATCCGGGCCCAGATGCCTGCTGAGCTGGAAGAGGCAAAAAAACTGGTGGCCGCCCGGGCAGAGTATGTGGCCAATGCCAAAAAGGAAGCGGAGAATATGCGCCAGCGCGCCCAGAACGACGCCAAGCACATCGTCTCCGAAAGCGAGACGCTGCACACGGCCCGCCAGCAGGCCAACGAGATCGTGCACAAGGCCGAGGAGCGCACCCGCGAGATGTATCGCGTGGCCAACGAATACACAGAAGATGCCCTCAAGCGCACGGAGGATGCCTTGCAGGCTGCCCTGGAGGAAGTCAGACTGTCCCACCGGCAGTATACCGAGCTTTCCCGCAGCAGAATGCAGGAGGCTCTGCGGGGCAAACCT
The DNA here is from genome assembly GCA_937915065.1 of uncultured Clostridia bacterium. Classification (GTDB taxonomy): domain Bacteria; phylum Bacillota; class Clostridia; order Oscillospirales; family Oscillospiraceae; genus Pseudoscillospira. The sequence continues at coordinate 5,257 of CALDMR010000083.1, read as the reverse complement.
GCCCAGAGCGAAACGCCGGAAGAATAATGCAATGGAATACGAATCCCCGGGATCCTTTTGGATCCCGGGGATTTTTGCGCTTTTGGCTGCGGAACAACGGCGTGTCGATCCGTGCAAATCCATCCTATCACGCTTGCCGCACCCGCATCAACGCCTGTGGAAAACAGGAACTGCGTTGATTGCCCGTTGTGGGCGCGCGAAGAAAAAATTTTTGACAGGGGGGGAGAAGAGGGGTGGAAAGTGGGGCGGGGCGTTGGCGGATTCTGAAAATTTTATTTGGCGTTTTTGTGCGTTTTTCCGAGAGGCGGTATTTGACAAAAAATGCGCTTTTGGAGAAAAAGTGGAATAAATTGTGCTGATTGAATAGCGTGGATACAATATATTGTGTTTTCGCTTTGTAATCTTTGTTATTTTTGAAAATCAAACGCATGTATTTATTGCGAAAAAGTGCACTATTTTTATAAATTCGATGTGGAATCGCGGGGAAATACAAAAATTTGTACTTGCAATCCGTAACAAATTCGCTTATACTTGACATAACATGTGGGGGAAAGTGGGGCAAAATGGTGGAATATCCCCCACTGTCCCATGAAAGTGAAGCGAGGTGGCAGGCATGACAGGCGAATATCAGCATTCTATCGACACCAAGGGCCGTCTGTTTATTCCTGCCGCGCTGCGGGAAGAACTGGGCGATACGATTTATGTCACCATCAGCATTGAGCGGGCTTTGGCCGTTTATTCCGAGGATGCCTGGCATGAAAAAGAGGAAAAGTTCAATGCGCTGCCCTCGGCCCAGGCCCGCCGCATCCGCCCGCTGTTTGTCAATGCGGCCAAGTGCGGGCTGGACGCCCAGGGGCGCATTCTGGTGCCCCAGAAGCTGCGCAGCTATGCCAACTTGAAAAAAGATGTGATGGTGCTCGGCGTTTCCAATCATGCCGAGATCTGGGACAAGGATGCCTGGACCAAGGTTTCCGAGATCGAAATGGATCCCGAAAGCCTGGAAGCGGCCGTGGACGAGTTGAATTTCTGATATGGAAAAAGTGGAATTTACCCATGTGCCGGTGCTGTTGCAGCCGTGCATTGATGGACTTAATATCAAACCCGATGGGATCTATGTGGACGGCACGCTGGGCCGGGCCGGGCACTCCCGCGAGATCGCCCGCCGCCTTACGACCGGCCGGCTGATCTGCATCGATCGGGACGAGGCTGCCCTGACGGCGGCCAAGGTTCGCTTGGCGGACTATATGGACAGGGTCACCCTGGTTCACAGCAATTTCAGCGATGTGTCATCTGTGCTTCAAAGTTTGAGTATCTCCGGCGCGGATGGCATGTTGTTTGACCTTGGGGTTTCTTCCCCGCAATTGGATGACGCCGCGCGCGGTTTCTCGTATATGCAGGACGCGCCGTTGGACATGAGAATGGATCAAAACGCACTCCTCACCGCTCACATGGTTGTCAACACCTGGCCCATGGAGGAGCTGCGGCGCATCCTGTTTGACTACGGCGAGGAGCGCTATGCTCCCGCCATTGCAAAAGCCATTGTTCGGGCCCGGACGGAGGGGCCCATTGATACCACGCTGCAGTTGGTGGAGATTATCCGCTCTGCCCTGCCTGCGGCGGCAAAGCGGGAAAAACAGCACCCTGCCAAGCGCAGCTTCCAGGCCATCCGCATTGCGGTGAATGACGAACTGGGGGCGCTGGAACCCATGATGCGGGGCGCGGTCAAATGCCTGAATCCCGGGGGCCGCCTGTGCGTGATCACCTTTCACTCTTTGGAAGATCGCCTGATCAAGCGCTCTATGCAGGATCTGGCCAGGGGCTGCACCTGCCCGCCGGATTTCCCGGTGTGCGTGTGCGGCAACAAGCCGAAGGTCCGCATCATCACCCGCAAGCCCATCCTGCCGGGGCAGGAGGAACTGCTGGAAAATCCCCGCGCCCGCAGCGCCAAGCTGCGCATTGCCGAGCGCACAGAATTTGAATGGAAAGAGGATTGACTGCCATGGCTGCACGATATGATCGAAATAGGAATTACCGCAATAGTCAAGCCAACCGCAGCAACCTTGCCTATGATTACAATGCCGTCGAGCGTCAGCGGGCCTACGAACGGCCCCAGCCGCGGCCTCAGATCCGAACCATCAGCCGGCCCAAGGTGGCCGTGCGCCCTGCCGAGCGGCTTTCGGTCACTGCGGTGCTGGGGTTTGCGGTGGCCGGCCTTATGCTGGTGCTGGTGCTGATGGGCTATGTCCGGTTGACGGCGCTTTCGGATTCTGTGGTGTCGCTGCAAAAGGAACTGGCTGTGCTGGAAACCGAAAATGTGACTTTGACCGCGGCATATGAACGAACCTTTGACCTGGAAACACTGGAAAGCGCGGCGGCTGCTGCCGGTATGAGCAAACCCAGCCCCAGCCAGATCTATTATCTTGATATGACCGCGCCGGACAGCGCTTCGGTCTACGCTGCGGAAAACGGGAACGTTTTGGACAAGATCTTCTCCAGCCTGGGGAAGGGCGTGTATTCCGTGGTGGAATATTTCGCCTGAAACGTCTTAAAGAGCGCGCCGTGCGCATATAATGCTGTCAGATGAGGAAGGAGTAAGAAAGAAATTTCTTGCTCCTTACTTGCCATTCTTGGGAGGAACGACGATTGCAAAACCGACAGACACGAAAAGAAACTTCCGCCAAGCGGGCCACAAAGGTGCTCAGAAGCCGCACGCTGCTGCTGGCGGCGGTGCTGGGTATTGCCGCCTTTGCCGCGCTGTTTTGCAGGCTGTATTATCTGCAGATCATCCGGCACGAGGAGCTGCAGGAAAAGGCTGTGGCGCAGCAGACCCGCTCGTCCACCATTACGGCCTCCCGCGGCACGATTTACGATGCCAGCGGCGAGATCCTGGCTATTTCTGCCAGCGCGGAAACGATTTTTATTTCGCCCCATGAGATCGCCGAGTATGAGTGCGACAAGGATTTGATTGCGGATACTCTGGCGGAGATCCTGGGCGTGGATCGGGATTCCGTGCGCAAAAAGGAAGAAAAAGAGGAATCCTATTACCAGGTGATCAAATTGCGGGCCGAGCAGGAAGAAGCGGATCGCGTGCGGGAATTTATCAACGAAGAGGAGATCCGCGGCATTTATCTGGTACCGGACAGCAAGCGCTATTATCCCTTCGGCTCCCTGGCCAGCCAGATCATCGGCTTCGTCAATGCGGACAATGAGGGAGCCTATGGCCTGGAGGCCCTGTATGAAGATGAGCTGCAGGGCACAGCGGGCCTGGTGGTGACGGAGAAGAATGCCCGGGGCGAAGATGTGCTGTATAAATACGAGCAGTATTACGACGCCCAGGATGGCGACAGCCTGGTGCTGACCATCGATGCGACGGTGCAGCATTATCTGGAACAGGGGCTGGCCGACGCTGTGGAGAAGTTTGATGTGAAGAACGGCGCCACCGGTATCGTAATGAACGTGAAAACCGGGGCGGTGCTGGCCATGGCCTCGCTGCCGAATTATGACCTGAACGATCCCCGGGTGATCCATGATACGCGCCTGGCTGCCCAGCTGGAGGGGCTGGAGGGCGATGCCTATAAGGAAAAGCTGGGAGAACTGCAGTTGAAGCAGTGGCGCAGTAAGGCAATCAACGATACCTATGAACCCGGTTCCACCTTTAAGATCATTACGCTGGCCATGGCCTTGGAGGAAGGCGTGATCAACGAGAATACTTCTTTTAATTGCGTGGGCCATATCAATGTGCCCGGGTGGCCCAGACCGATCTATTGTTCGAAGAAAGCGGGCCACGGCCAGCAGACCCTGGCCAAAGCCGTGGCCAACTCCTGCAACCCCGCCTTTATCAACATTGGCCTGAAGGTGGGCACGGAAAAATTTTACCAGTATATCAAAGATTTCGGATTTTTGGAAACCACGGGGATCGATTTACAGGGCGAGGGAAAAGGCCTGTTTTTCGAGGAAAAGCAATTCAATTCCCAGGTGGTTTCCCTGGCCTCTGCGGCCTTTGGCCAGACCTTCACGGTGACGCCCATTGCGCTGGTAACTGCGGAAGCGGCCGCGGTGAACGGCGGTTACCTGCGGCAGCCCTATCTGGTACAGGAAGTGCTGGACAGCGAGGGCAATGTGGTGTATGAGCATGACTCCACGCCGGTGCGCCAGGTGATCAGCGAAGAAACATCCAAGCGGGTGTGCGCGCTGCTGGAGGGCGTGGTGGACGGCGGTACCGGTAAAAATGCCTATGTGGCGGGTTACCGCATCGGCGGTAAAACCGGTACAGCCGATAAAACCGGCACCAAAACCGCAGAAAATCCTCAGGGCGATATCGTGGTATCCTTCGTGGGCGTGGCGCCCATTGATGATCCTGAGGTCATTATGCTGATCGCGCTGGATACGCCCAGCCGTACCACCGGAACCTATCCCAGCGGCGGTAATATGGCGGCGCCCGCAGCGGGCAGCCTGTTTTCTCAAATCCTGCCCTACTTGGGCTTTGAGCCGAACTACTCTGCCGAGGAAATGGTGGGTGCGGACACCAATGTGCCCAACTGCGTCAACCTGAGCCTGGCGGATGCAAAGAAGCGGCTGGAGGAAAGCGGATTTGCTTTCCGCACGGTGGGTGACGGCGCCACGGTCACGGATCAGACGCCTGTGGGCGGCTCCATTGTACCCGGCACGGCGGAGATCATTCTCTATCTGGGGGCGGAGAAGCCCAATGAAAAGTGCGTGGTGCCCAAGGTGGTGGGCCTGACTGCGGAACAGGCCAATAAGGCGCTGACCAACGCGGGCCTGATCATGAAAGTCATGGGCGATACTTCCGGCGGCACCTCCAGCGTGCGCGTTACGACGCAATCTGTGGCGGAAGGTACGGAAGTGTCAGCAGGCACGGGGGTATCCGTACAGTTGACGGATGTTTCCATGGTGGACTAAAGATAAAGAGGGAATGGAACGATGAAATTAGGCGATTTGCTGAAGAGTGTGCCCATAGAGGAATGCTGTGCGGATCTGGAGATGGAGATCGGAGGCGTCAGCTATGACTCCCGCAAGAGCGTGGCGGGGGATCTGTTTGTGGCCATGACAGGCTATGCGGCGGACGGCCATGATTTTATTCCCGCGGCGGCGGAGAAGGGCGCGGTGTGTGTTTTGTGCGAGCGCGCGCCCCAGGCGGATGTGCCCTGGGTAAGGGTGCGCTCCGCCCGCAGGGCCCTGGCGATGCTGGGCGCCAACTGGTTTGGCCACCCGGCGGAGGAAATGGTGATGATTGGTG
>CALDMR010000082.1 GCA_937915065.1 uncultured Clostridia bacterium | reverse complement strand
TCTGGATTGTGCTTTTCCTTTCTGATTTTATTACATCTATTTCGCCATAAACTGGTTTATGTCCAGGCACAGGCGGATGGCAATGCCTACACCGGCGTTGTTTCCGTGATCGTGGACGGCGACAAGAAGGAATTCTACACCTATGATGCTTATATCAATGGTGAGGAAGTTGCCGACTTCTACACGGACAGCAAGTCTGTGGCTTCCGGCTTCTACACTGTTGAGATCGACAACGATTCCAATGCGTATGTCCTGACCAACAATGCATATGACACTGCAGAAGGCAAGCTGGCTGTTGTGACTGTTGACGCAGTTGCTACGGTTGTTGACAATGTTCTGACTGTCGACAGCAAGGACTATGATATCAGCAATGCTACCATTGTGGATATCAGCGAGAACAGCGATGATCTCAGCAGCGCTACCGAGATGAAGGATGTTACCAACTTGAAGGTCAAGATGATCATCAACGAGGACGATATGACCGCTTCCTACATCTATGTGGTGAGCTACACTCCCGCTCCCTAATCTGATTTCAGATTAAAAATTGAAAAGGTTGCACATCAGCGTGCAACTTTCGAGCCCCACACCGGTATAGGTGTGGGGCTCTTTTTCGGCCCTGCAAAAAACTTTTTGCAAGGAGATTTGGGGATTGAAGAAAACAGAACATTATCAGCTGAATCAGTGGGACGGCGCAGACCGGGTGCTGCGCACGGATTTTAACGAGGACAACGCCAAGATCGACGGGGCGCTGCACGCCCTGGCGGGGCGGGGGATGGCGACCCGGCTGAAAACCTTTACCACCACGGGCACAGTGACGGGCACGGCAGTCTACACCATGGATCTGCAGGGCATCGACTGGGCGGCCTGGCAGTATGTGTTTATGGACTTTGCGCTGCTGGGCAGCGGCTATATGCTGCTGTATCCCAACGGGAATCCCAAGGGGGCCTACAGCAGCGGCTATGTGACCTCGAGCAGCTATGACTCGCTGGTGGGGATGCTGGGCTGCGGGCCGGACGGGGCCAAAATCATGCGGGCCGAGCTGCAGGTGTTCCACTGCGCGGGGCAGGGGCTGCGGGCGGTGTGCCCCTATGAACGCATCACGGGAAAATCCGATGTGACCTATGCAGATTTGAAAACGCTGCACCTGACGCCGGATCATGAAAGCTACACCATGACGGCGGGCAGCACCATCACCCTTTGGGGCGTGAAATGAATCGCGGGGCGGGAGCATGATGCTCCCGCCCCGCGCATTTTCGAGAAGGCGATGAATCAGGGGACAGAATAAAACGGAGGACGGAATGAATCGAGGCGGGGAATGGATCAAGCATCGCCCGCCGCCTCCTGCCGCCGGTTTTCGGTGAACTGCACATAGGGGGGCTCGCCGTAATCATGCCAGCGCACGGCGGGGCGCTGGGGCAGGAAGCCCAGGGCTTCCATCTCGTCGGCCACATCTTTCAGCCCGTATTTTTCGTAGGTTTCCCGATAGGGCCAGCCGGTTTCCAGATCCCAGCCGCGGGCTTCGTAGCACAGATCGACCATCTCGTTCCACTGCTGCCAGTCGGCCACTTCGTTCCAGGAGTCGGGAATGGAGATGGTGCGCCAAAGCTCCTCCACCTCCATGCGGCGGCAGCGGCCGTGGTTGCGGATCAAAATGGCGCGGAACAGCAGCTTGGAGCGGCAGGCGGCTTCGTGGAGCTCCTCGGCGGTCATGGGATGGCCGGTGGCGGCCTGATACATCTCCGCCTCCATGGTGGGCCACCAGGGGTCGGGGCTTTGCCATTCGCAGCTCATGACGGAGTCTTTGATCTCGGCGTTGTTCTGAACATTGATGATGGCCCGGATCAGATTGGGGCTGTGATAGGGGTCGGCCATGGCCTCGGCGTGGTATTCGTACTTGCTGTGGAAATGCTCGACGGTGTTGGCGTCGCGGGTGGAGAGCATGCGGATAATGCAGCCGGCCAGCCAGGTGGGCTTTTCCACGCTGCCCTCGTAGCCGCGGCCCTGCCAGTGGACGCTTTGGCCCCAGCCGCCTTCCAGGCTGACGGGCACATCCAGCCGCTGGCCCGGGAGCATCTGGGAGCGGCGGCCATGATAGATGGTGTCGCTGTAAGTGTCATAGCCCATGGCGCGGATGGCCCGGGCCATGCCCTCGGCAAAGAGATCGCCGTAGTAACCCTTGCGGAACACCAGGTTTTCAATAAAGGTGCGGATAAAGGCGGTGTCGGACACATCCACTTCCCGGCCGGTGCCCAGATCCATGCCGTCGAACAGGTGCTCTTTTTTGCCCATGGCCAGCCAGGTTTGCAGCCACACATCGATTTCCCATTTGTCAATGCCGTATTCGTTGCACAGATCGTTGACGATGGTGCCGCGCTCATAGTCCGGCTCCCAAAGGTCGTAAATATCGGGCAGGATCACTTTGCCCTGGCCTTCAAAATCGGGGTCGCTGAAATCCGGAACGGGGAAATCCCGGCCCAGGAGCTTGCAGGGGGCGCAGTAGTTTTGCTTGGTGGGCCAGAACATACCCACGGGGGCGGGGATATCGGCCTTGTAGCTGAAGGTGCTGACGCTGACGCATTTTTCAATGTGGTTCACCGGCTCTTTTTCAAAGGCGCTGGGGCCGTTCATCAAAAGGGCGTTGCAGCGCTGGTTGCAGCCGGGGCTGCAGGCCATGTTGCCGCGGTCGTATTTCACATCGAACTCGCCGCCGGGGACGCCCAGCTTGTCCAGGTGCAGGATGGGGGAGGGGGTCATGCTGGGGTGGTTCATGTTCAGGCGCAGTTCTTTGAGCTTTTCAATGTCCGCCGGGGCGATCACGCCGGTGCCGTGGACGGTGACGGCCTTCAGCCCCTTGCTGCCCCATACGGCGCCGAAGCCGCCTTTGGCGAAGGCACAGTCGTTGCTGGTGGTGATGGAGGCGATGCGCACCAGGTTTTCACCGGCGGGGCCGATGACCATGCTTTTGAAGTCGTGACCGAATTTTTCTTCCAGGGCAGCCTGGGTCTGGTGAACCCGCATGCCCCACAGGTCATCGGCGGGCAGGATCTCGATGCTGTCATCTTCGATTTTGATGAACACAGGCTCCTGGGATTTGCCCTCGATGATAAAACCGTCATACCCGGCATATTTCAGCTCTGTGGCGAACCAGCCGCCGATGTTGCCGAAGGTGAACTGCTCGGGCAGGACGCTGGGGCCGATGGCGCAGGCGGAGCTGCGGCCGCCGGCGGGGATGCCGGTGCCGGTGGTGGGGCCGGTCATGTAGATAAACTTGTTGCCCTCGTCAAAGGCGCCGGTGCCGGCGGGTACTTCGTCCCAAAAGATGCGGTTGATGAGCATGCGGCCGCCCACATATTTGGGTACATATTGGTAGGTGTCCAGGGAGGAAACCTCCCGGGTGGTCAGGTTGATGCGGGCGATCCTGCCGCAGTAGCCATACAGCTTTTGCGTGTTGCGGGGGTTGTCCAGAATATCATTGATCTTATAATTCGGCATGTAGCGTCCCTCCTTATTCTGCGGCTGCGGGCTTGCTGCCGTCGGCGGTGTATACGGAATCGGCGCTGAGGCCGATGCAGCGCACAGGACACCACTTGATGCACTGGGGACCCTCGGGATTGTCCCGGCACAGGTCGCACTTGACGGCCTTCCACTGCTTGCGCACCCGATCCCGCTTCATGGCGATGCGGGTGGGCTGGAATTTGCAGTGCTTGGCGCACAGGCCGCAGCCGATGCAGAAGGTTTCGTCAATATATACGATGCCCCGCTCGTCGATCTTCATGGCTTCGCCCTTTTTGGGGCAGGCATCATAGCAGGGGTGGTCGTCGCATTGCTGACAGGACAGGACACGGTGCATCATGGAGCGGGTGCCCAGATCCACCCGGATGCCGCTGTTGCCGGTGCCGGTGAAGCCGTCGTGGGCCAGGCCGCACATGATCATGCAGGTTTCACAGCCCGTACACAACGAGTATTCCGGGGAATACTGCACCACATGGTTTCCGTAGTGGGTCAGTTCTTCGGCTGTGACGGGTTCTTTGGCGTAATGATTCTCTCCCATAGCGATTCTCCTCTCAACTTTCAGCAGTTCATTGCCCCTTGGGGGGATTGGATATTTTAGCGGAATGCAGGCCCCGTTTGCGCCAGGTTCCGCGGAAATAATGGAGCTGTACCAGGATCAGCGTGGCGGCCCAGGACAGGACAAAGGCCCACCAGATGGCGGTCTGGTCCATGGAGGTCCAGCGCAGCAGCGCCCAGGCGAAGGCTACGCGCAGCAGCATCATTAAGATCATGGCGAGCATGGAAAACAGCGTGTCGCCCGCGCCAGCCATGGTGTTCAGCGCCGCGTGGATCAACCCCAGCACCCAGTAGAACAGGGGGGTGACAGCCAGCATACCGGCGCCCATCAAAATGATCTCGCCGGCCAGGGCCGGATATTCCGCAGTGGATACGAACAGGCTCATCCAGAATATCCGCCCTGGTGTGACAATCAGGGCCAGGGCGGCGCAGATGAGCAGGGTCATCACGCAGCCGGTGCGGTAGCCCTGCCGCACCCGGCCATAGTCCCCCGCGCCGGCGTTTTGGGCGGCAAAGGTGGACATGGCGCTTCCCAGGGCCATAATGGGCATCACTGCAAACAGGTCTACCTTGGAGGCGGCGGCATAGCCGGCAATCAAAGCGGTGCCAAAGGGATTGACGATGCCCTGGAGCAGCACATGGCCGAAGGAGATGCTGGCTTGCTGCAGGCCCATGGGCAGGCCGAAGCGGAGCACGGTGGAAAACATGCGCCGGTCAAATCCGCCCGCCCCCTCCGGGTGCAGCTGGGGTACCCGGAGGCGGATATACAGGGCCGTCAGTACCGCGGACAGGCCTTCGGCAGCGATGGGGGCCATGCCTGCGCCGATCACGCCCAGGCGCAGGGCGCCCACAAAGACAAGATCCAGCCCCGCATTGAGACAGCAGGAAAAGATCAGAATGTACAGGGGGACTCTGGTGTTGCCCAGACCCCGCAGAAGGCCGGTGAGCTGATTGTAAAATACATTGCAGACCAGACCGCACAGAATGGTGCGCAGATAGGTTGCGGCAAAGGGATAGTCTTCCGGCGGAGTTTGAAGGGCCGTCAGCAGCGGATCCACCAGCAGTTGGCCCGCAGCAGTCAGCGCCAGGGACAGCGCCAGGGAGGTCCACAGCACCGTGGACACCGCCCGCTTCAGCTCCTGCTGCCGGCCGGCGCCGAACAGCTGGGATACGACGATGGAAGCGCCCACGCTCAGGCCGATCAACAGGGCGTTGATCAGATTGAACACCGGCGAAGCGATGCCCGTGCCGGCCAACGCTTCCGGCCCGGCATAGCGGCCTACGATCACAGTGTCGGCCAGGTTGTAGGACGCCTGGAATACATTGCCCAGCAGCAGCGGAATGGCCAGCAACACAAGCTGCTTCCAGGGGACGCCTTCTGTCAGATTCTTTACCACAGGAATTGCCTTCTCTCTTGAACCGGCGCGGATCGCCGCCCGCAGGCGGGGGATGCGGCCCTGTCTGAGCATACTATATCTAATGAGGCATCTCGCGTCAAACGGCCCAAGGGGTCTGGTATGCAAGACGAAAATGACACAATCAATTTTTTGAATCAGTGGGCGGGGAGAGGCGGATTGGAAAAAGTTATGACTGTGATTTGAATTACTTATGATAAGGTGAGAGTGCACAAGAGTTGGAGGATGTATCTGTGCAGTGTGCTGTTTTACAAAAGATTGCCTTTTTTGTTTGTCATATGCTACAATAATTTCAGATTGAGAAGAGAGGATGGCTGCTATGGATATTCGGGGCATCAAATATTTTATCAGCGCGGCGGAGTGCCTGAACTTTACCCGTGCCGCCCGGGAATGCTTTATCACGCAGACGGCCATGAGCCAGCACATTGCCAATATGGAAAAGGAACTGGGGTTTCAGTTGTTCCGCCGGAATAACCGCAATGTGGAGCTGACGCCTGCCGGCCGCGATTTTTATGAACAGATGAAACTGGTGGTTCATGCCTATGACAACGCTGTGCGCCACAGCCAGAACCTGTCTTCCGGAGGGGAGGGCAGCATCGTGATCGCCATGCCCAGCTGTATTGAAGGGCTGACCTTCATGTCCCGGCTGCGGTATTTCAAAAGCCACTATCCCTCGATTCATTTAACGGTGATGATCGTTTCGCCCCGCTATATGGTGGAGCGGCTTAAACGGGGAGAGTGCGACATTGCCATCAGCTGGCCTTACGATATGGCCCAGGCAGACGAGCTGACGGTGCAGAATATTGCAGAATTCAAAAGCCTGCTGGTCTGCGCATCCGACCATCCCCTGGCCGGGAGCAAGAGTGTGACGCCGGAGCGCTTGATAGAGGAGCATGTGGCGCTGATGGATCTGCAGGGGATGCCCGCCACTTACCGCTCCATGAGCAAGGACTGGAAACGGCTGGGACTGCTGCCGCCGGAAGCGGTGACCTTTCAGCAGATCAACCGCATGGAGGAGCTGCTCTTTGCTGTGAATATCGATCCTTCTGTGGTAGCCTTGGTGCCGGAATTTGTGCAGAAAAATGCCACAGGCAATATGTCCTTTCTTGAGCTGGACATGCCGGCGCCGCCGATGTTTGTGCTGGCGGCCGGCTACCTGACCAGCAATCTCAACCCGGCGCTGCATCTGGCGCTGGATGTGCTGCGCGACAGCCGGATCCCCCTGGATTATTGAATGATACAAAGAAACGCCCGCCCCGCGAAGCCGGTTTTTGCTTTGCGGGGCGGGCTTTTTGTGGGCGCATCCCTCGAAAAGAAGAATTGTGCAGAATTAAAATAAAAGGAATGTTATCACAAAAACTTTTTGTTAAAAGTGTAACAAAAAGAGAGGCTTCTCATGCAAAGAATTCTTGTCATTTTACAAATTGATGGCCCATCCATAAACTTTGGAGTGAAAGCGGCGCTGCCCGGAGCGCAGTTCCGCAAACAAATGAAATGGGTTGAAAACGAAAACAAGCAAGAATGCAGCAAGAGAAAGAGAGTGTGAGAATGATGATGCAAAAAAGCTCATACCGGTGGGCGATCCTGTTTGTTCTGGTGTTTGGTACGGCGATGCTCAATTTTTCCAACTTGATTTTTGCGTCCCGGCCTACCGACGTGATGGCGCAATTCAATATGACCCAGGCGCAGCTGACTGCAATTTCTACAGTAGGCCAGCTTCCGGGTGCTTTTTTCAGCGTTTGGCTGGGCCATATGGTGGATAAAAAGGGTGTGCGGATGCTGCCCGGTGTTTTGCTGGCGCTGGCAGCTGCCTGCCAGATCTGGCGGTGCTTTGCGGCAGATTATGTTTCGTTGTTTATCATTACGTTCCTGGCCGGTGCATTTTTCCTGCCCACGCAGATCCTGCAGGGCAAGCTGCTGGGTGTCTGGTTCCCGCGGGAAGAAATGGGAACGGCCATGGGCATCTACGGTGCGGCGGCCGGCCTCGGCACGACGCTGGCCTTTGCTTTGGGCGGCTTCTTCCCCAATATCCGCACGGCGTTTATGGTGATTGCTGTGGGATATGTGCTGGAGGCTGTGTTGTGGTTTGCGGTGGTCAAAGTGCCTGCCGGAGCAAGCGGAGGCCCTGCGCCGGAAATGCCGAAGGGCAATTTGAAAAATGTGTTCCGCAGCAAAAATATGTGGCTGCTGATGATTTGCGGAGGTCTTTCGGTGGGCGCGGCGCTGCTGCTGAACAGTTATCTGATCAACGCCTTTATCGCCAAAGGAATGGATCCCATGGCGGCCAGCGGTGTGGCGACGCTGCTGAATATCTGCCTGCTGATCGGCGGCGTTTTGTCCGGTATCGTGGTTTCCAAAGTGGGGCGGTATAATATTCCTTATATCGTGATCTGCGTGGGCGGCGCAGTCCTGTACTATTTGGCTTATATGCTGCCCATTGGCCCCATCACATATGTTCTGGTGGCTGTCGGCGGTATCATCGTATCCGGCTCCATTGGTGTGAACATGGCCCGCATCCCCCTGCTGCCGCTGACAGGAGAATTCGGCCCGGAAGATGTGGGCGCGGCCGGCGGCATGAATAATACGGCAGTGGGCATTTGTGCCTTTGTGATCCCGGTATTGATCGCCAGTTTTGTGGGCGATAATTACACGATGATCTTTACACTGATGGCGATTTTCCTGGTGGTCATTGCCATTGTCGGCGGTATTTTGATGCCGGAGCTGGGCGAAAAGGGAAAGCTGGCGCAGAAAGCGCGCGAACAACAAAAATAAAGCGGCATTCAATTATTCGACTGAATCTAAAATTAAGGAGGAACTTGTTATGGGAAGAATGGATGGTAAAATCGCAGTGGTTACCGGTGTGGGTTCCGGCATTGGAAAGGCAATCGCCGAGATGTTTGCTGCAGAGGGCGCCAAGGTCATCGGCGCAGATTTTAATCCCGAGGCTGGCCAGGCCACAGTAGACGGGATCAATGACCGTGGCGGTGAAGCCACCTTTGTGCAGGCCAACCTGCGCAAAAAAGAGGATGTGGAAAAAATCAAAGCCGTTGCCGTGGAGAAATACGGAACGATCACCACTCTGGCCAACTGTGCCGGCGTGTTGGTGCATAAGTCGTTCCTGGAGCACAATGACGATGATTATGACTTCATCAGCGAAACCAATTTCCGGGCATACAGCTGGATGATGCAGGCGTTCCTGCCCATGATGACCCAGGAGAACAGCCACGGCAAAAATTCCATCGTCAATATTGCATCCATCTCCTCGATCAAGCCTGAGACCAATGCTTATTTCTATGGCGCCTTCAAGGCTGGCATCGACCTGATGACCCGCAATCTGACCCGGGAGTTCTCGCCGCAGGGCGTCCGCATGAATGTGATCTGCCCCGGCCCGGTCACGACGAATATGACGCCCAAGGATGTGCTGGAAAGCCCGGAGATCCAGGCGGATATGTGCAAGCACGTTTGCTCCATCGGCCGCCTGGGCGTGCCGGAAGATATCGCCTATGCAGCCACATATCTGTGCTCCGATGAGGCGACCTGGGTCACAGGCGCACACTTTGTCATTGATGGCGGCGCCTGCATGATGGGCTGAGCGGTTTTCGGTGACAAATGATCCATACAATATACGAAACCGGCGCCCCCTTCCGATTGGGAGGGGGCGTTTTGGCGAAAAAACGCAGGCTGCATGTGAAATGCAGCCTGCGCCGTTTTATGTCTGCCAAAATTTCAGGGCAGATTGATAAGCCTGATAGGTTTGGTCATCGAAGCAGACCAGCGTGACATCCTGGACGGATTGGGCCGTTTGCAGGAACGAGAGAATGGTTTCCAGGGCGATGGGGGCGGCCAGAGCCAGGGGAAAACGGTATACGCCGGTGCTGATGGAGGGAAAGGCCACGGTTTTGCAGCCGTATTCCTCGGCCAGGCACAGGGAGTGGTAATAGCTGGCGCACAGGCGCTCCGCTTCGCCCCGGGCGCCGCCGTACCAGATGGGGCCGGGGGTATGGATCACATATTTGGCGGGCAGGCGGTAGCCCTTGGTGATTTTGGCTTCCCCGGTTTCGCAGCCGCCCAGGTTTTTGCATTCCTCCAATAATTCCGGCCCGGCAGCGGCGTGAATCGCGCCGTCGACGCCTCCGCCGCCCAGCAGCGTGCAGTTGGCTGCGTTTACAATGGCGTCCACCCGGTAGGTGGTAATGTCGCCCTGTTCAATGTGCAGTCCCATGACAATGCCTCCTTATATTCCTCGGCCGTCCGGCAGGGGATAGCGTTTTGTGGTCAGAACCCGGCCGAAACAGGCCAGCGTGCGGCCGGAGCCGGGGGTCAGAACAATGTCTGCATCGGCACGGGCGCGGTTCAGCGAGAAGAGATATACCATATTCAGCGGATCTTTGTAGTATTGCTTGCAGAACATATCCCCGTCCACGCAGAAAATGCCCACATCGCCGTTATGCAGGGGTTCCCGGCTGACATACACGATGGAGCCGTCGGCGATCTGGGGCTCCATGGAGTCACCGCAGATACGCACGGCAAACTGGGCCCGCTCCGGCGCTCCGTCGGCGGCGATGAGCTCATATTCCTCGCCCAGCACGGGGGAGGCATAACCGGCGGCGGCGGGGGAGGCGAACAGGGGGATCTGCCGGGTGCTTTTGGGGGACGGCAGGGATACGACGCGGCTGTGCCGGTCTTCCTCGGCGGCGTCCATCACGGCGCCCACGGCCAGCTTGCCCTTGGCGCTCAATGCCCGGTAACGCTCGATCAACTGGACTTCGGCGGGGGACAGGGCTCCGTTCCGGGCGGAGAAACTATCTTGAAACAGGTAGTTCGGCTCCACCTCCAATACATCGAACAGGCGCAAAAGCACCTCTTCCTTGGGGGAACTGATGCCGTTTTCGTAGTTGCTGATGGCAGACGGGGACAGGCCCAATCGCTCTGCCAGCGCTGCGCGGGAGAGCCCCAGTTCCTGGCGGCGGGTTTTCATCTGTTGGCCCAAACTCATGGGAGACGGCCTCCTTTCGGTGGCTTCAAAATTTCAACTTTATTTTAACGGATAAAAGAGGTTATGTCAAATATTTTAACAAGAAACTTGTCAAAATATTCTTGACATTACAGTATATTTGTGATATCTTCAAAGTGTCCACAAGATTCTTGCTAATCTGGCGATGGATTCGGGCTGAAAGCAGTCCGTCCCGCCCCGGCGGGCTGCGGATGAAAATAAAAAAACGTCCGGTGTAACACCGGACGTTTGGTGGGGGAAGGTGGATTCGAACCACCGAAGTCGTAGACAGCAGATTTACAGTCTGTCCCCTTTGGCCACTCGGGAATTCCCCCATATTTATTTGGAGCTGGTGGACGGACTTGAACCCCCGACCTGCTGATTACAAATCAGCTGCTCTACCAACTGAGCTACACCAGCGCATCCAACAGCAGAAATTAGTCTACCAGAGAAAGCAGGTTTTGTCAAGGATTATTTGAAAAAATTCTGAAAAATCATTGTGAAATGGAGGAGGCTTTGGCTATTTGCTGAATTTCACCCCTTTTCCGGCCGATCCCCAGACTGCCCGCCCTGCGGCGGTGTGCAGCCTGTGCGGCCGGGAGCTTTATGACGGCGACGAATTTTATGCCGTCAACGGCGCTGCCGTGTGCGAGGACTGCCTGGCAGACTTCGCCCGGGAGGAATACCGTTCCTTCCGCCTCAGCGGCAGAGAATGGAGGTATTTATGACATTACGGGAACTGTCTTATGACTATAAGGAACACGGCGATGCGATTGCCCTGCGCATCCGGGAGCTGCGCGCGGCGGCAAAGGAAACGGAGGATCCTGAGCGGAAGAACCGGCTGGAGCGGCGGGTGGCGGAACTCAAGCCGCTGCTGCAGGAAGCGCGGGAGCTGGCCGTGCTGACGCGGCACTATTACGACAGGAGGTATCATAAAAATGGTAAATACACCCTTTAATCGCCGGAACAACGAATTTGAGGGCGATATGGCTGCCTATATGCGGGCGGTGGCGCCGGATAACGACGAGGCTATCTATCGCTTGAAGCGCAATCTGCGCCTGGCCCGGCGGGAAGAGTTGACGCCCCGGCAGGCCCAGATGCTGTATTTGTATTTTGATGAGGAGATGACCATGGCGGAAATTGCCCGGGAACTGCAGATCTCCAAATCCACCGTATCCCGCACGCTGGCCCGGGCCAAGGGGCGGTTGAAGCGCTGTTTGCGCTATGCGTTCTGAAATCGGCCAGACTTTCGGAGAAAATGCGTTGCATCCCGGGCGGCGGTTTGATATAATACATAACCAGTTTCGATGGATGCAGGCGCAAGACAGGAGGATGGCCTATGCTTTATTCGACCGTACAGCACCGATGGACGCGCATCATTCTGGCGGTGGCCGGCAGTTTTATTTATTCTGTGGGCATCAGTTATTTTGTCACGCCTGCAGGATTGTATACAGGCGGCTTTTTGGGTGTGGGCCAGATCATCCGCACGCTGCTGGTTCAAAACTGCGGCATGGATTTTGGCCAGTTTGATGTGGCGGGTTTATTTCGCCTTGAATGTTCCGGTCTATTTGTTGGCGTTCCGCTCCATATCCGGACATTTCGGAGCCAAGTCGCTGCTGTGTACCGTATGCAACACGATTTTCCTCAGTATATTGACGCCGCCGGCGGAGCCGATCCTGTATGATGTGCTGGCAGCTTCCATCCTGGGCGGCATTATTGCCGGCGCGGGCATCGGACTGATGCTCTATGATGGCGGCAGTTCCGGCGGCATGGATATTCTGGGCGTGTATTTTCTGCAAAAATTCCCCGGTGTGTCTGTGGGCAAGGTCAACATGGGCTTTAATATTGCCCTGTATGTGGTGTGTTTGCTGTTGTTTAATGTGCAGGTGGCCATTTACTCTATTATTTATTCGGTGTTTTCCGGCCTGATCGTGGATAAACTGCACCAGCAGAATATTGCAGTTATGGCTTGGGTGTTTACAAAGCGAAAAGACGCAGCTCTGCGCGAGTATGTGACCACCAAGCTTCACCGCAGTATGACTTATTGGGACGGCACCGGTGCCTATCAGAACAATGAAACGGAGATTTTTTGCATTTGCCTGTCAAAATATGAACTGGAAGAGCTGCGCCATGCCCTCCAGACCATTGACCCGGAGGCGTTCCTGGTGGTGCAGGAAGGTGTACAGATTCACGGAAATTATAAAAGCAGAGTATAAGAATCACCGCAGAACGAAGGTTCTGCGGTGATTTTTTGCGCTTTTGCGGGGCGGGG
>CALDMR010000081.1 GCA_937915065.1 uncultured Clostridia bacterium | reverse complement strand
CGTCTGGACAAGACCAACATCATCCACTGCCCGATCGGCAAGGTTTCTTTCGGTCCCCAGAAGCTGGAGGACAACTACAAGGCACTGATGGGCGCCATCATCAAGGCAAAGCCCGCTGCTGCCAAGGGCCAGTATATCAGAAGCTGCGTCACCGCCTCCACCATGGGCCCCGGCGTGAAGCTGAATACTGCAAAGCTTCAGTAATTTTCTGAAAAATCCGCAGAAATGCTTGACAAGTTTGTCGGGTGCGGATATAATGAAAAGGCTGAAAATTGATATTATTTTGGCGAAAGCCAATGTAATATGGCGTTCCAAAGACAGCAGGTGGGCTTTGCCCGTAAGTCCTGCCGAGGAGAGTCTACCGATAGGATGACTGACGATCCCTGTGTCTTTGCGATGCAGGGATCGTTTTCTGTTTGGACGCACCTTATATTCCATTGGAGGTGAAATCAAAATGCCCAATGCAAAAGTTCTGAGTGAGAAGCAGGCCATCGTCGAGGAGCTGAGCGAGAAGCTGAAGAATTCCGCTGCAGGCGTTCTGGTCGACTACAAGGGTATCACCGTTGCGGAGGATACCGAACTGCGCAACGAGCTGCGTAAGAACAACGTCGAATACGCCGTTGTGAAGAACACGCTGCTGCGCTTTGCCGTCAAGAACGTTGGTATGGACGATCTCAGCGACGTGCTGAACGGCACCACTGCTCTGGCAATCAGCCATGAGGACCCCGTGGCTCCCGCCCGCGTGATCAACGACTTCGCTAAGAAGCTGAAGGACAAGTTCGAAATCAAGGGCGGCTACATGGATGGCAAGGTCATGCCCCTGGACGAAGTTCAGGCCCTGGCCAACATTCCCGCACTGCCCGTGCTGCAGGCTCAGGTTTTGGGTACCATGCTGGCTCCCATCACTGGCCTGGCTGTCGTGCTGAAGCAGATCGCAGAAAAGGGCGGCGAAGTCGCTCCTGCTGCTGAAGAAGCTGCAGCTCCCGCAGAAGAGGCTGCTCCCGAGGCAGCTCCCGCTGAATAATTCGATTCAGCTGACCCCGCCGGCAGCACAGTCTGCCGCATTAAACATTAAATTTTAACTTTCTATTAGGAGGTAAACAACTATGGCAAGCGAAAAAGTTACTGCTATGATCGAAGAAATCAAGGCTCTGACCGTTCTGGAACTGAACGATCTGGTGCATGCTCTGGAAGAGGAATTCGGTGTTTCCGCAGCTGCTATGGCTGCTCCCGCAGCTGGCGGCGCTGCTGCTCCCGCTGAGGAAGCAAAGACTGACTTCAACGTGGTGCTGGCATCCGTTGGCGATCAGAAGATCAAGGTCATCAAGGTTGTTCGCGAGATCACCGGCCTGGGCCTGGCTGAGGCTAAGAAGCTGGTCGAGACCGAGAACGCTGTGATCAAGGAGAACGCTCCTCAGGCTGAGGCTGACGACATCAAGGCCAAGCTGGAAGAGGTTGGCGCAAAGATCGAGCTGAAGTAATCGCTCTCTTTCCGTTATACTGCATCAAACGCCCGCGGCAAACTTGCCGCGGGCGTTTTCTCATTGTTTGCGCCCCTTTCCTGTTGTGCATTGCGGCGCTTTGATTGGTGCATAGCCGGAATGCTGGTAAAATGGGGAAAAAGTAACGCTGAAGTTCGAAAAAAGAGGGCTTGTTTTTCCTATCCTTTCATGGGGCGGCCTGGGGATCGTTGAGAAAGGGGGAGAAAAACGGCAACAAGGCCTTGCTTTTCTGTGCCAAAACCCATAGAATAGAATCATTCACAAGGAAAAACAGAAGAAAACCGCCTGCGATCCGGTGGGCGGGACGGACACAGAGAATGGTGAAAAACAATGAAAACAGAACAAAATATGGGGATGAGATTGCTGGAAACCGGTAAGCGGGGCCTGCTGCAGATCGTGTTCAGCCGGATGGGATTGATCATTTTGCTGCTGGCGCTGCATGTGGCGCTGCTTTTCTGCGCGTTTCGCTGGTTTGAAAGTTTCCTGCCGCATATTTACGGCGGCGCAGTACTGCTGACAGTGGTCATGGTGCTGTATCTGCTGAACAGCCGTATGGATCCAACGGCGAAAATCACATGGCTGATGATCATCATGCTGCTGCCGGTATTCGGCGCGCTGCTATTTTTGTATACGCAGAGCGATTTTGGACACCGGGCGCTGAAGGGGCGGCTGAACCAGATCATCACCCAGACGGACGACGCCATTGCCCAGCCGGCGGCAGTGGCGGAGCGGCTGGAACGGGAGGAGCCGGGGGCTGCGGCCCTGGCGCATTATGTGCGCGGCACAGGCTGCTATCCGGTGTATGACCGCACAGCCGTGACCTATTTTCCCCTGGGCGAAGACAAGTGGGAAGAATTGCTGAAGCAGCTGGAGCAGGCAAAGCATTTTATTTTCCTGGAATACTTTATCATCAACGAGGGTTTGATGTGGGGGAAAGTGCTGGAGATCCTGGTGCGGAAAGTGAAGGAAGGGGTAGATGTCCGGGTGCTGTACGACGGCACCTGCGAATTCTCCACCCTGCCCCACGATTATCCCAAGCGGTTGGAAAAGCTGGGGATCCGGTGCAAAGTCTTTTCGCCGATCCTGCCCTTCTTATCGACCCACTACAATTACCGCGACCACCGGAAGATCCTGGTGATCGATGGGCACACTGCTTTTAACGGAGGCGTGAACCTGGCGGATGAATACATCAACCATATCGAGCGCTTTGGCCACTGGAAAGACACGGCAGTGATGCTCCAGGGCGAGGCGGTGCGCAGCTTCACGCTGATGTTCCTGCAGATGTGGAACATGGATGAGAAGGAGCCGGAGTATGACCGCTTTTTGGCCTATGACGCCCATGGGCCGGCAGAAGCCCAGGGCTATGTGATGCCCTACGGCGATTGCCCGGTGGATCGGGATAAAGTGGGCGAGCAGGTGTATATGGATCTGCTGAACCGGGCTAAGCGCTATGTCCACATTATGACTCCCTATTTGATTCTCGATGGGGAAATGGAAAACGCGCTGAAATATGCGGCAGAGCGGGGCGTGGATGTGCGCTTGATTTTGCCGGGGATTCCGGATAAAGCTGCGGCCTATGCCCTGGCCAAGACCCACTATCGCTCCCTGTTGGACTCGGGCGTGAAAATTTATGAATACACGCCGGGATTTGTCCATGCAAAGGTCTTTGTCTGCGATGGGCGGGAGGCCGTGGTGGGTACAATCAATCTGGATTACCGCAGTTTGTATCACCATTTTGAATGCGCCACCTATATGTGCGGCGTGCCCTGCATTGCGCAGATCGAGGAGGATTACCAGCAGACAGAGGCCCAGTGCCGCACGGTGACTTATGATACCGTGCGCCATGAGCCTCTGCTGCGGAAGGTGACGGGCTGCCTGCTCAAAGCTGTGGCGCCGCTGCTGTGAGCGGTATTATGCAGAGGAACTGCTTTTTGGCGTGTTGAAAATGTGTTTGCGGATCATGAGGAAGTAGATCGTGCAGACGATAATGGTGCTGGTGGTGGCGATGGGGGTTGCCAGGGCAACATGGAACAGGTGCGCCCCCGCCAACTGGCTCATAAAGTAGGCCACGGGCACCCGCATGATCCAGCCATCCCAGAAGGCCTGGAAAAAGACAAACCGGGTGCGGCAGCAGCCGTTGAAAAAGCCCATGTAGCAAAACAGAATGCCGACCTGGATGCAGTCGATGGAGAATCCCTTGAGATAATCTGCCGCTGCTGCGATCACGGCCGCATCGGGCGTGAAAATGGCGGCCAGGGCTGCGCTGTGGAAGCGCACCACATAGAACATGACAAACCCGATGCCAACGGCTACGGCCCAGGCATAGTACAGCGTCTTTTTTGCCCGGTCGGGCTGTTGGGCGCCCATATTCTGGGCAATAAAGGCGGACATGGACTGCATGAAAGAAATTGGAATCAGCAATACAAAGCTGACCACCTTCCAGGCGATGCCGTAGCCGGCGGAAAGCAATACGCCCATGCCGTTGGCGATGGCGTTGACGGCGAGAAAAGAAAACTGGGTGACCAGGTCTTTCAGCGCCACAGGTGTGCCGATGGAAAACAGCTCACGGATCTTTTCCCCGTCAAACCGGATGTGCTTTCTGGAAAATGGGAAGGGCAGCTTAATGATGCGGATAATGAGAATGGACAGGATCACGCTGATGGCCTGGGCGCATACTGTGGCAATTGCAACGCCGCGCACGCCCATGTTATATTGCGTGACCAGGATGATGTCGCCGGCCACATTGATGGTGGCGGCAATGATGACGAATACCAGAGGCAGGACTGCGTTCCCGATGCCGCGGAAGATGCAGCTGATCAGGTTATAGCCCACCAAAAACAGGATGCCCCCGCTGCAGATCATCAAGTAATCCACCGCAAACTGGTATGCTTCCGGCGGCATATCCATGATGCGGATCAGGGAGGGGGTGGCGATCAGCATGAGGGCGGTCAAGAGTAGGCCGAATACGGTAAAGACACAGATGGAGGAGCCAGTGGATCTGGCGGCGTCGTCCAAACTGCCTTCGCCGATATACCGCCCTATGGCCACGGTTACACCCATTGCCAGACCGGTTACCACCACCTGAATCATGTACATCACATTGCCGCCGGCGGCTACTGCCGCAATTTCTGCCGGGCTGCAGTAATGGCTGATCACAATCAGATCCACTGCACTGTACAGCGCCTGGAGGAACATGGAGAGCAGAATGGGCAGGGTGAAGCGGATAAAGGGCAGGAGAATCGGGCCGGAGGTAAATGTGTTGGTTTGTGTTGGCTGTGCCATAACCCCCCCTTCTTTCTGTTAGGATGATTGTAGAAAGAGCATCAGCATTCCATAAAGGAATTTGCAGCCTCAGTATAGCGGATTCTATGGCGGGGAGGGAGTAAAAAATGCACGCTTTTCGGAAATGCAGGAGCATGGATTTGTGAATTGTGTGCAAAAAACACGAAATAAAGCAGGCGTAGTTTGTGAAAACACCCCCGGCAGCTTGGATAGGAGTTCCAAGCTGCCGGGGATGTTTGACAGTTCCGTCTGTGTGCTGCGTTATCCGTTGTCCAGATCCAAAGCAATGATTTGAGACAGCTGGATGTTGGCGTCGCTCATGGAGATGCGCTCTTCCTGGGCGGGATTGCCGCAGGCGGGGGAGAAGGTGACGTCGGACAGCACGACCCACTGGGTATCGTCGCTTTCGTCCACGCTTTCTGAGCCCCTGTATACGCCCTCGAAAATGCCGCAGGCCGTAAACAGCCGAACCTGCTCGCCTCGGGCGATCTGATTGTATTCAATGATGTTCCACATAGAAACGATGTCCTCCTGCTTCCTAAGTTGTCCTTTATTATAGCACACTGCGGCGGTGGGGACAAGATATCCCGGGCGGGGCTTGATGGCCCACGAAAAATTGACAAAGGCGGGAGCGCAGGATATAATAAACGGGCATATATGGACTGTGGCTGCTACTTCCGGAGCGGCAGGATATAAGGAGGCTTTATGAATTTCAAAGAATTTCGCGAAAACGAAGGGCGGAAATATTTTCCAATCGTAGCCGTTGTTTTTGTGCTGTTTGTATTGTGTATCCTGTTTTTCTTCCTGGTGTTTCGGTTTGAGGCGGTGCGCCAGGGGATCGGAACGGTCATCGGCATTTTGATGCCATTTTTGTATGGCGGCGTGTTTGCTTATCTGCTGCGCCCCCTGTGCAAGTATTTTGATCGGAATTTCCGCCGGTGCCTGCGGCCGCGCTTTCGCGACGCCCACAAGGCGGATGTGGTGTCGAACATACTGGCCGTAGTTTTGTCGGTGGTTTTAGTGCTGGCAGCGGTGTTCGGCTTGGTCACGCTGACGCTGCAAAGCGTGGTCAACAGTATTATGGATCTGTTCATTTCCCTGCCGGGCCATATCGAAGAACTGACCGTCTGGCTGGAGGGCCTGTTTGCGGGCAACGAGGTGGCGCTGAATTATATCCACAACTTGACGACCTCGGCCAGTAACTGGATCACGACCTTTTTCGGCGATGAACTGCTGCCCAATCTGCAGGATGTCATCGGCGGCGTGTCTGCCGGGGCGGTGACGCTGATCTCCCAGTTCGTCAACCTCTTTATCGGCCTGATCGTGGCAATTTATCTGCTGGCCAGCCGCAGCCGCTGGCGTGCGCAGCTGAAAATGGTAGTGAGCTGCATGTTTAAGGGCAAGGCGTTTCAGGCAGTCGTTGGGGAACTGCGCTTTGTGGATCGCACATTTACCGACTATATCAGCGGGAGAATTCTGGATTCTGTGATTGTCGGTGCGATTGTATATGTGGCCTGCTTGATTATGGGGGTTCCGGACGCGGCACTGATTGCCGTGGTCAATGGTATCACCAATATCATTCCCTACTTTGGCCCTTATATCGGTGCAATTCCCTCGGCGCTGCTGATCTTTATGGATGACCCGGTCAAGTGCATTTGGTTTATCATTTTCATCCTGATCCTGCAGCAGGTGGACGGCAATATCATCTGCCCCAAGATCCTCAGCAGCGCTGTGGGACTGAGCAGCTTCTGGGTGCTGTTTTCCACGCTGCTTTTCGGCGGCCTGTTCGGTTTTGTGGGCTTGCTGGTGGGTGTCCCGGTCTTTGTGGTCATTTATGATCTGATCAAAAAGCTGATTTATCTGGTGCTGAATAAGCGCGGGCAGGAAGAACTGATTGCGGCATATGAAAGCACCTATCATCCGCCTGAACAGGCGAAAAAGAAACGTAAGCTGGCCCGGAAGGGGCAGAGTGCGGAATAAAGGAGACAAATTCATGAACAGCTGTATGATTCCTGAGGGCTACCATCCGTCCTTAAATCTCTATGACACCCAGGTGGCCATCGCCATGACCAAGCGGGTGTTTGAAGATACCCTCAGCGGTGCGCTGCAGCTGCGCCGCGTATCTGCGCCGCTGCTGCTGGATGCCTCCACGGGTTTGAACGACGACCTGAACGGTGTGGAGCGCCCGGTGGAATTTGATATCAAAGCCAGCGATACCCGGGCCCAGGTGGTTCACTCCCTGGCCAAATGGAAGCGCCAGGCCCTGCACCGCTACCATTTTACCGTGGGCACCGGTATTGTAACGGATATGAACGCCATCCGTCGGGATGAGGATCTGGATAATCTCCACTCCATCTATGTGGATCAATGGGACTGGGAAAAGGTCATTGCGCCCCGGGAGCGAACCGTGGAAACGCTGCGGGACGCGGTGGAGAAGATCGTGGATGCCATCTGCTCCACGGAAAAAACCATGCGCGCCATGTTCCCTAAGTTGGCGCTGCTGCCGGAAACGGATCCCCATGTGACCTTTGTTACGACCCAGGAACTGGAAGACCTGTATCCCGACTTGTCTTCCAAAGAGCGGGAAAATGCCTTTGTAAAGGAACATCCCACCACCTTTTTGATGCAGATCGGCGCGCCTTTGCGTTCGGGTAAGCCCCACGATGGCCGCGCTCCCGACTATGACGACTGGAGCCTTAACGGTGATCTGCTGTTCTGGAACCACACTTTGGAACAGGCTTACGAAGTGTCCTCCATGGGTATCCGCGTGGATGCGGAGACGCTGGACCGCCAGCTGACGGCGGCAGGCTGCGATGAGCGCCGGGACTTGCCCTTCCACAAGGCGCTGCTGGCGGGCGAACTGCCCCAAACCATGGGCGGCGGTATCGGTCAGTCCCGCCTGTGCATGCTGCTTCTGGGCAGTGCCCATATCGGCGAGGTGCAGTCCTCCATCTGGGATGGCGACACCCTGCGCATCTGTGCCGAAGCCGGTGTGACCCTGCTGTGACCCGCTGTAGTTTACAAAAAGCTCTTGCCTTCCGGCAGGGGCTTTTCCCTTTTTTTGTATTGACAGGGGCGGAAGCGTGTGATATATTATCTGTACTAATACAGCTAATACAGATAATACACTTGTGTGATGAACAATGCATTCCCAAGAAAGGAGTGGAGGAACCATGATCAGTTTGAATTATCGGGACGCAAGCCCAATTTATGAGCAGATCAAAAACGGGCTGAAAAAGCTGATTGTGACCGGGGCGCTGAAGGAAGGCGACAAGCTGCCATCCGTGCGTTCTCTGGCCATGGATCTGGCCATCAATCCCAATACGATCCAAAAGGCTTATAACGAATTGGAAAACGAAGGATATATTTATTCGGTTCCGGGCAAGGGTTCCTTTGCCAGCGGTGATGTGAAGGTGGATGAGCGCCATATGAAAGACTTGCTGTGCAGGCTGAGAGAAACTCTGGCTGAATTGCGGTTTCTGGGCATGACAGATGCGGAACTGCTGGCGCTGCTGCGCGAGGGAGAGGAGGATGCCCCATGATCGAAGTAAAAAATGTAACAAAAAAGTTTGACGGGTTTGCAGCTCTGGACGGCACGACATTAACGGTGCCCACCGGTGCGGTTTACGGCCTGGTAGGCCCCAACGGCGCAGGTAAGTCCACCCTGATCCGCCATATCACCGGCATTTACCGCCAGGATGGGGGAGAGGTGCTGGTGGACGGTGCTCCGGTGTATGAAAATCCGGCAGTCAAGGCCCGGGTGGCCTCCATTCCCGATGACTGGTATTACTTCCTCCAGTCCGATGTGCGGGATATGATGCGCTTTTACCGGGGCTTTTATCCCCAGTTCAATATGGAACGGTATGAAAAGTTCAAGGAAGTCTTTGCCATTGACGAAAAGCGCACCATCCGCCGGCTGAGCAAGGGTATGCAGAAGCAGGTGGCCTTTTGGCTGACCATGTGCACCATGCCGGATTACCTGGTGCTCGACGAGCCGGTGGACGGGCTGGATCCGGTGATGCGCCGCCAGGTGTGGAGCATCATCATGAACGATGTGGCCGAGCGCGGCACTACAGTGCTGGTATCCTCCCACAACCTGCGGGAATTGGAGGATGTGTGCGACCATGTGGGTATTATGAACCAGGGCAAGGTGCTGCTGGAGCGTTCTCTGGAGGAGCTGCAGGGCGGCACGGTGAAAATTCAGCTGGTGCTCAGCGACGACAGCGCGGAACTGCCGGAGGATCTGACAGTCCTGCACCGCAGCGCCACGGGGCGGGTGCAAACTTTGATCATCCGCGGCGATGCCGGCAGCGTGACCGAACGGCTATCCGTTCTGCAGCCCTTGCTGCTGGAGGCGCTGCCCCTGTCTTTGGAAGAGATCTTTATTTATGAATTGGGAGGTGTGGACTATGAAGTTAAAGACATCGTTCTTTAATCCGGCGCTGCTGCGGAAGAATACGATCCGCTTCAGTCCAATCTGGATCACCTATTTGGCCCTTTGGATCATTGCGCTGCCCCTGCTGCTGACGATGAACTTGTCTTCGGAGTATGCAAGGCCTGACTGGGAGGATGTGGCCTCCATGGTTGGCGATATGATGACTGCCGGCGGCCCGGTGGTGGCCTGTCTGTATGGACTGGTGCTGGCAGCGGCGGTGTTTTCCTACCTCTACACTGCCCGCAGCGTTTCGCTGATGCATGCCCTGCCCATTCGCCGCAGCGGGCTGTTTGTGACCAACTATATCAGCGGCGTGCTCTTCTTCCTGGTACCCAACGCCGTTGTGGCGCTGCTCACGGCGCTGGTGACACTGATGGGCGGTGTGTTCTGCCCGGGGCTGATCCTGGCGTGGTTCCTGGGACTGAGCGCAATGGAGCTGTTTTTCTTTTCTTTTGCCGTGTTTGTGGCCATGTTTACGGGGCACATCCTGGTGCTGCCGGTGTTTTATGCCATCTTAAACGCCCTGTGCCTGGTGCTGTATGCCACGATCAACGTGTTTATTATGCCACTGCTGTATGGCACGACTCACAGCTCCAACTTGGCGGATAATATGGTGCTGTGGCTGACGCCGGTGATGAAGCTGTATAGTTCGCTGCGTACTTCTATGCAGTATCCGGAAACGGTGCTGCCCGACGGTACCGTGGCCTACGGCGATCAGGTGCAGGCTGTTGTGGTGGAGGGCGGCGGCGTGCTGGCGATCTATGCGGTGGCCGGCGTGGTGCTGGCTGTGCTGGCGTATGCAGCGTACCGCCGCCATCACAGCGAAACTGCGGGCGATGTGGTGTCCGTGGGTTGGGCCAAGGTGCTGTTCCGTTACGGCGTGGCGATCACTGCTGCCTTTACCATTGGCCAGGGATTGTATACAGTGCTGTTTGAATACAGCGCCCTGTCCGGCATGGCCATGAAGCTGGTGTGCATGATCGTGGTGGCAGTTGTTGGTTTTGTAGTGGCCCAGATGCTGCTGAACAAGTCTTTCCGGGTGCTGAAAAAGAGTGCCCGCGGCAGCGTGATCTGCGCGGCGGCGCTGTTGGTGATTTTCGCGGGCGCTTCCCTGGATGTGAGCGGGGCCACCCGCCGTATTCCCGCAGCGGATCAGGTGCTGCAGGTATCGGTGCGTTTGGGCGCTTATGATTATTCCAGCGCCGAGCTGCGGGAAGCGGAGAGCATTGAAAAGGTGCTGGCGGTGCACCAGTATGCCCTGGATCATAAGCGGGAGCTTCAGGGTATGGAAAACACCGGCTGGTATGGTGACAGCCAACTGGTGAGCAATTTTACTGTGGACTACAAGCTGAAAAATGGAACATGGCTGAGCCGCTCTTATTCCCTGCCCCTGAGCAGCGCAGAGCTGGAGCAGGAGGGCAGCGCTACAGCCCTGCTGCAGGCGCTGGTGGATCTGCCGGAGTACCGGGTGTCGGATCTGCTTGGCGATCTGTATAACAGCCAGGGTGGAGTGGAACTGCGCGGCGGTCGGCTGACCTATGAGGAACAGGATGTGACGCAGGAGCGCGCCTTTGGCCAGGCAGATGCCAAGACCATCCGGAACGCGCTGCTGGAGGATGCGGCAGCGGGCCGTTTGCCGAAAGTATATCTGACGGAATATCCCCTGGATTATGAAGAGAACCGCTATATCAACCAATTGGAATTTGATTACCGCTTGGGAGAAGAGGGCAGGATCTCTGACCGCTATTGCAGATTTGAGCTGACAAAGGAGATGACCTCTACTCTGGCGGCGCTGCGGGAGCTGGGCGTACTCAGCGAGACGGTGCCCCTGATCACCCAGGCGGACTACTACCAGCAGCAGAATCTGGCAGAGGAAGCGGGACAGGGCGAGCTGAGCCCGCAGGATGTCCCCATGACAGAAGTGGTCATATAACATCGGCAGCAAAGGGCGCGGAACCAAGGCCGATAGCCGCGGCGGCGGTTCCGCGTCCCTTGTGAAGAGAAAGGAGCGCCCTATGCATACGGCGATTATGATTTTGTTTTATGGATTTTTGGCAGGTCTGATTGTGATGTTCACGGGGTTCTCCGTGAAAAAGCAGGCGGCTCGGCATACGGCGGAGCGCATTTCGGCCCTGGGCGGGACGCTGTGCGCCTGCTGCTTTGTGCTGATTCTTTGCTGTGGGTATCTGTCGACCCTATCCCTTTGAAAAACTATGAAAACAACCGGCGTCTGCGGCAAGCAGACGCCGGTTTTCTTCTGCGGAACCGGGAAAGGTGCAGTTTCCCTTGCTATCCGGGGCGGTTTTGGGTATAATAGGGAAAACTACCCCCTGTGTGGCAGGGGGAGCCTGCAATGAGAGAAACACAGGAAGCCGATAAAGGAGGCCCTTTTATGAAACAAAAGATTTTGGCACTGACTACTGCTGCGGCTTTGGCGCTGTCCCTGGCAGGCTGCATGCCCCAGCAGCCGGCGCCCCAGGGCAGTGCGGAGGAACCCCAAAACAGCACCCAGGAGAACCAGTCTGCCGCGGCGAATCCCTTTGGCGGACGGAAGGACCCGGCTGCCCAGGAACCGGAGAAAACGGAACTGCGCGTCAATGTGAACGGTACGGATCAGACGGTGCCGGCCACGGTTTATGCCGGCGCAGTGTATACCGTTGCGGTGCCCGAGGGCTGGGAGCGGGATGAAAATGAGCCCCAGTGGAATCCTGCTGCCAACGACGATGTGGAAATGACCATCCGCTTTTATGGCGGCAAAAAGACGGATGCCGTGCTGAAACTGTTCCAGCGCGACTGGGAGGACTATGTGTTCGAGGAGGCCAAGGAGAGCCAGCTCAACGGCGCCGGAAAGGTGACGGAGCTGCGGGGCAGCGAAATGGAGGAAGGACAGATCACCGATCTGCTCGCCTATTTCCTGGAAACAGAGCAGGGCTGCTTCGGCATCCTGTTGGAATGCCCCGGCGAGGATGCGGAAACCTATGGCGCTTATCTCGGGGCCATGGCCAACAGTTTTCAGCTGAAACCGGAAAAATAAAGAAGTAAAAGCGGCGCAGGAAGTGGACTGCCCCCTGTCAAGTAGACAGGTAAAAAAAGAAAAATTACGCCACGAGGGTCT
>CALDMR010000080.1 GCA_937915065.1 uncultured Clostridia bacterium | reverse complement strand
CACAAAGCCCAGCTTCCAATCGGTGTCGATCTGGAAGCTGACATGCTCAAAAATAGTATCGTAGCTGGATGGATAGGAAAAGGTGAGATCCTCCACCTGGATCATTGACATAGGACATTCCTCCTTTGTTCCAAACATAAAAATAAGAGCTGCAAGAAAGTCAATTCTTGCAGCTCGTCATAGCAGGGCGGCATCACCCGCTAAAGGGTGATGCGACTACGATATTTCGAGTGAATAGACGTTCAACTTTCTTGCAAAGGGTACAATGATGCCATAAAGATCCGGCAGCATTGTATATTCCAATTTACTTGCAAGAAAAATTGCGCATCTTTTCACCTCACCAACTTTATTTTTCGCCAGTATATCATAACGATCCGGAATATTCAAGCGCCCCCGGCGGTTATTCATCCCATCGAACCGGAGCCAGGTGGAAGGGGCATCGTCCCGGCGGCCGATGGGAAAGCAGTCGCACGGAATGAATTCCCGCCGAAAAGGGAGGGCGGAACGGCAATGCCGTTCCGCCCTCCCTTTTGCCGCATGTTGCTCAAAGGAGCCACCGAATCAGAAATATCACCAGCAGATGGGCCGGATAGTACAGGTAGAAAAACCACTTGGAAATCTTCAACTTGCTGTGGGTGTGTCCATAAATCAGCGGCAGCGCCAGCAGGGCAAAAATTTCAAACCCCACGGCATCCCCGCCGATGTGCAGCGCAAGCGGATCTTCCAGGGAACCGCCCAGGGCAGGCAAATAGGTCAGCGTATAGATCACCGCGCCCAGCCACGGTTTATTCCGGCAAAGATAAAAAATCAGCATGAGGATCAATCCGGTCATCGCATAATCAAAGTTTATAACATTGAGCAACAGCACTCCCGCCACAAACAGCCACCATTTCTTTTCCCGAAATCCCCAGGTGGCTAACAGGCTGACCAGCAGCGTAAAAAAGATATTCAAATTGAACAGATTCCCTGCAAAATCATGGGGATAAAACGCCAGGATCCAGAAGGGCTGTGAAATCAGCGCAAACAGGCCCAGCCGCAAAGCATAGTTCTTGATATCGCGGGTATAAAGCATCCCCACCGTCATGCAATAACAAAACAGCGGAAAGGCCATGCGCCCGATCCAGCGGAACACCGGATACTCCGGAAAAAACGCCGTTCCAATGTGATCCACTGTCATTGCCGCAATGGCCACCAGCTTGATTAGGTTCGTATCCAGGTTTGTTTTGAATTGTTTCTCCTCCATTGTATCCCTCCGCATATGTCAAATAACGCCCCCATCCAAAGGTGCGCCAGGGAATGTCCCCCCATAAATAAACAGCCGCACCAAAGGTGCGGCTGCTTTTTATGGTGGACCTGAAGGGGATCGAACCCTCGAACCTCACGGATGCGAACCGTGCGCTCTCCCAGCTGAGCTACAGGCCCATATGCGATTATAAAACCATCACTAAAGGTATCACAAGTCCCTGAATTTGTCAAGGGCAGGAAGCCCGCGCCGGGGCATTTTTCTCCGCAGCGCGGGCATTCTTCACTTACAGGCCGAAACCGCCCAGGTTCAAGCCGCCGGTGGCCTTGTCCACGGCGCTTTCCATGGCCTCATCCGCCTGGCGCAGCGCCTCGTTCACCGCAGAGATCACCAGATCCTGGAGCATCTCCACATCATCGGGATTCACAGCCTCGGGCTTGATGGTCACAGCGGTCATTTCCTTTTTGCCATTGACCGTGGCGGCGACCACGCCGCCGCCCACAGAAGCCGTGAATTCCTGGGCCTCCACAGTCTCCTGCGCATCCTTTACATCTTGTTGCATTTTCATGATTTTCTGCTGCATCTGCTGCTGTTGGCGCATCATATTGCCGCCGCCAAAGCCGCCCTTAAATCCTTTTGCCATTACGAATCAACCTTTCTTCCGTTAATTGATTTTCAAGTTATCAAAGCCCTGCATTTTGCTCAGCAGGTGATCCAGGGGATCGCCGCCGCTCTGCGCCGCCGGAGCACCTCCGGATACAGGCGCCGCCACAGGCGTGCTCCCAGCCGTTCCCGCCCGGGCCGCCGGCTGTCCCGGCGCTTTTGTGACCACCTGTACACCAACAGGCCGGCCCAGCACCTCTGCCGCCGTGGTCTGAAACACTTCCACCACATCGTCCTTGGACAGAGTGTTTTTCACCAGTTCGTTGTCGCACTCCACGATGAGCCGGTCGCCCTCCACGCGGCCCCCGGCCATATTGAGAAACGCCCGCTTTGCCATGGGCAAGCGGCTCTTGAACAGTTCCAGCAGCCGGGGCCAGCAGTCATCCACTTCCCGCGGGGGGGGCGGAGGCGGCGTATTATCCCGGGGCACCGCGCGCACCTTTTCCGAAGCAGGCGCAGTTCTCACCGGCGCAGGTTCCGGCGGCGCGGGCGCATAAAACTCAGCTTCACCGACCCCCGGGTCATCCGCATCCGTGGGCAGCGGCGGTTCTTCCCAGGGCACGTCCTCAACGGGCGCATCCGCGGGAACATCCGCAGCAGGCTGCACCGGCGCGGGCGCAGTTTTCTCCGCCGCCGGAGCAGGCCGGTTCGCCGCAGGCGGCTCAGTGTACAGCCGGGCCACAGCGTTTTCCAGCCGCTTGATGCGGGAAACTACCGCCGTCAAATCGCCGGACAAGCTCTGGTCGCACAGCTTCAGGATGCACAATTCCGCATCAGTGCGCACATTGGTGCTGCGCAGCAGTCCGGCCGTGGTGTCCTGCAAGGTCGTCAGAATAGCGATCAGGCGGGGTGCCGTGGCTTTGGCCCCCAGTTCCGCCAGGGTCGCTCCGTCATAGCCGCCGGAAAGCAGGGCGGCCCCGCCCTGGGGCGCCGTCATGCGGATCAGCAAATCCCGCCCCAGAGTGGCCAGGCTGCTGAGCACCGCTCCCATATCCTTTCCGCCGGCATACAGGCTGCCCAGCAGCGTCAGCGCCCGCTCTGCGTCCTCCGCCAGAATATATCCCATCAACTGAGCCGTTTGCAGATTGCCCGCCAGGCCCAGCGTTTCCAGCACCGCCTTGGCATCTACCACACCGCCGGAGGCCGCGCACTGATCCAACAGGCTCAACCCGTCCCGCAGGGCGCCGTCTGCCATGCGGGACAGCAGCTCCGCCCCGTCTTCGCGCAGGTCAATGTGCTCCTGCCCCGCCACATAGGTCAACCGGCGCTGCACATCTTCCGGCGTAATGCGCTTAAAGGAAAAGCGCTGGCAGCGGGAAAGGATGGTGGCCGGAACCTTGTGCAGCTCAGTAGTGGCCAGAATAAACATCAGATGCTCCGGCGGCTCCTCCAGAATTTTCAGCAGCGCGTTGAAGGCGGAAGTGGAGAGCATATGCACTTCGTCCACAATATAAACCCGCTTTTTCACATTGGCCGGAGCATACACAGCTTCGTCCCGCAGGGCGCGGATCTGCTCCACGCCGTTGTTGGAGGCCGCATCCAGCTCCAGCACATCCAGAAAGCCGCCGCTTTCGATCCCCAGGCAGCTGGGGCAGCAGTTGCAGGGATTGCCGTCCCGGCTCTGCTCGCAGTTGACCGCCTTGGCCAGGATCTTGGCGCAAGTGGTCTTTCCGGTACCCCGGGTGCCGGTGAATAAATAGGCATGGGAAAGCCGCCCGTCCGCAACCTGGCGCTTCAGCGTTTCTGTGATATGCTCCTGGCCCACCACGTCTTCAAATGTCTTGGGCCGCCATTTGCGGTATAATGCCTGATACACGGCATCTCCCTCCTTTTTGCACCGCCGCTTTGCCGGTGATTTGGTGAAAATAAATACAAAAAGCCCTGCGCAAGCATCCCCTTTCAGACTCGGCACCCTCGCGGCACATGGACATTCCTGCTTAATGCTGCTCGGTTCCCCGCCTGACATGATTCGCAGGCATCCATTGCGCGAGACCGAAATTCCTGCCGCGAATGCTTGCGCAGGACTTTTCGCAAAGTGCAATTATTATACCACACCCCACTTCTCCTTGCAAGGCCAAATTTTCCCGCCGGGAATGGAACCGGCCGTCCTTGTTCCTTTTGGGGTTTTATGGTAAAATCAAGTGAAAACGGCGCCCCTTTCCGGGCCGCCGGCAAAACAACAGCAAAGGAGAATCCCACAATGAAAAAAATTCTGCGCTCCGCCGCCGCATGGGTGCTGGCCCTGGCCCTGTCGGTCAGCCTGTGCGCCACAGCCCTGGCCTATAACCAGACCGAAGCCCAGCAGAAGGCCGACGCCCTCTCGGCCCTGAACCTGTTCCGCGGCACGGAAAGCGGCTATGCCCTGGATCGCCCCCTGACCCGAATCGAAGCCCTGATCATGCTGGTGCGCCTGAGCGGCCAGGAAAACGAAGCCCTTTACGGTCTCGAAGAATACACCCACCCCTTTACCGACGCCCCCACCTGGGAAAACGCCGATAAATACCTCGCCTACGCTTACAGCACCGGCCTGACCGGCGGCGTTTCCAAGGATCGCTTCGCCCCCAACGATCCCGCCGACGGACGCATGTTCCTCACCTTCACCCTCCGCGCCCTGGGATATACCGACGGCAGCAGCGGCGCCGTTTGGGACAACTGGGAAAGCCTGGCCCGCCAAAACAATCTGCTGCCCGCCGGCGCTGTTCCTTCCCCCTTCCGCCGGGGCGATGCGGTGCTGGTATCCTACGCTGCACTGAGCGCCCCGATCCAGGGCGGCACAGGCACGCTGCAGGAAAAGCTGCTCGACAGCCATGTGTTCTCCGATCTGTCCCTGGCCATGGCCCAGGTCATGACCGGAAAGGAAGTTACCGCCCAGAGCGACCTGCTCAGCATCCTCGGCGCAGTATATGCCAAGGCCGGCGGCCCCGCCCAGTTCCCCACCAGCCTGGCCACCACTCCGGTCACCCAGGAGAACCTGTCCTATTACTTCGGCACCGATGCCCTGGCCTTCACCGAAGCCCTGGCCTGCGAGCCCATGATCAACGCCTCGGCCCACTCCGTGTGCCTGCTGCGTTTGAAAGACGGCGCCGATGTGGAACAGGCCAAAAAAGCGATCCGGGAAAATGTGAATCCCCAGAAGTGGATCTGCGTGGGCGTGGCCAAGGAAAATGTCCGCGTGGAAAACATCGGCAATCTGATTTTGCTGGTGATGGACAATGGCGCGCCCGACGCCCTGGTGCAGAGCTTCCTGTCCCTGGCAAAGTAATCTCCGCCCTTCCCAGTTAAAAACAGTCCCCGGCCCTGTGTGGGCCGGGGACTGTTTTCCCTTTCGCCGTAATACGCCACCAGCAGATCCACCACCTCCCCGTAGCTGCGGATGCCCTGGGCTTCCCCGTATCCCTTCAGGAAACTGTCGTATATCTTCTGAGAAACTGCCGCCGTTTTGCTTTCAAACTGCGCCCAATACCCGTTGTTTTCCCTCAGATCCGCCCGCACGGACTCCTCCAGCCCGGCGTGTATCTCTTCCCAGGCCGCCAGATCCGCTTCGTGCAGGGCATTGCTCAGGTGGATAAAGGCCAGCAGGGCCCCCGAATAGGCATAGACCCCATTTCCGCTCTCCTCACACGCCAGCACCGCCAGGAAATTGCACTCCTGCTCCGAGGCAATCCCCCGGCAGTGGCTCAGTTCATGGGCGATGGTGGCGGGCAGCAAGCAGGCAGGACTGTGC
Organism: uncultured Clostridia bacterium; assembly: GCA_937915065.1. GTDB lineage: Bacteria > Bacillota > Clostridia > Oscillospirales > Oscillospiraceae > Pseudoscillospira. Next base: position 1,924 of record CALDMR010000080.1, on the reverse strand, counting down.
CCGTTCAGCGTAATTTCCCCGGTAAACGGGAAGTAAAATCCGGTGAACTTGGCCCGGCTCATCCGCCGGGAAAAGGCCCCTTCCTTGGGCCGCTCATCTTCCATAGCCAGGAAAGGATACAGCCTTTCCGTGCCCCGGTAAATCTCCGGCGCTGCATCGTAAATCACCCGCCGGGGCACGGCAAAGGTACCGTCTCCATCCCGGGCCACGCTGCCGGACAGGCGGTTCAGTTCCCCGGCAAAATAAGCTGTCGTGTCCGCCAGTTCCACCGCCGTGACCGGCCGGCCGTAAAGCCCCGCCTTTTCCTGAAATCCGTCGGCATAGTAGTTCACGCCCCACAGCAGGCAGAACGCAGCATACAGGCTCAGGGCGGCGCAAGCCAGCGCCAAAAGGCGGGTGTAAAGGATCTGAAAGCGCTCTCTCCGCCGCGCCAGATCCGCAGCAAAGGCCGCCAGATACAGCGCCAGAACGCCCAGCCCGGCGGCAATGAGCACCTCTGCCACGGAAAAAGGCGCCAGCGCGCACAGGGCGCCCAGGGCCTCCTTCAGCGGCCCGGTGATCCCGGCCACCCCATTCATCAGCCCCCGGTTCTGCTTCCCCCCGTGAAACAGCAGCAAAAGCCCCCCGGTGCAGAGCAGCCAAAGATGTAATTTTTTATGGCGCAGAAACACTCGCTTCATATTTTTCGACCCCTGTTTTTTATTTCCACCCGTTATCTTTCCACGATCTGCCCCGAATATCTCCCGCCTTGCACAAAAAAGCTGTTCCGGCCTCAGGCCGGAACAGCTTTTTATCCTGCTTGCGCGCGTTATTTTGTCTGCTCCACCACAATGATGCGGATTTTTTCGCCCACGCTGTCGTAGTACAGATCCGCCGTGTCCGCAAAGGCCCGGGCGGCGCTGACGCTCACCCAGTGCTCCGTGGTCTTATTGTAGCACACCACGCTGTCGGGCACGATATAGGTGGTGCCCTTCACCGTGACAGAGCCATTGCCGTTCCATGCGGAATTGGGCACATCCTCCAGCTTCTGCACCGTGGCGGTGCCGGCCACCCGGGCCTCGCCGCTCTGGTTGGTGTAGAAAGCCAGGCCGCCGAAATCGCCGTTTTTATATCCGCCGCCGCATTCGGCCTCGGGGGATTCCTTCTGCTCCCCGTTCTTGTCGGCATATTCCACTTTGATCTTGGCATTGGCCATAAACTCGCCGTTTTCGCTGTGCTTTGCCGGCGTGAACCGGTAGCGACCATAAGTAAAGGCATCGCCGGTGCCGTTATCCAGAATGATCAGGCTCACTTCATCGGCATAGTTCTTTTCCGCATACAGAATGTCGGAAGCGGAAATTTTCGCCTTGCCGATGTTGGACAGGTTCACGCCCACCAGCGGGCTGCTGCCCACCTTATCATAGATGCGCACATTATCTGCCAGAGGCCGGTCGCCCAAAGTGCGCTTGCTCACATCCAGATCGCCGCGGACACTGCCGGAACTCACCCGGCTCAGGGAGATCTGATCCCCCTTCTGATAGGAGCTCACCTTCACCAGCTGCCCCTGATACTGGCCCACGCTGTTCTTGCTCAGATGGGGATTGCCCTTGATGGTCAGGCCGCAGAACAGCTCCACCGTGACGGAGTCTTCGCTGACTTCCTTGGCAATGCCCACAGCGTTGCCCCGCACCTTGGAGGGGTCTGCCGCGCCGGCCACCTGGTTATCCTCCGTCAGCAGCAGCGTCACCTGCTGGCCGATCTTATAGCCGGACAGGCTGTCTGCCGCGCCGGGCAGCACGTTGAAGTCCTTGCCCATGACCCACACCTTGGTGGGCGAAGCCAGGTTCGGCTCCACATTGGCATAGTAGCCCGTCAGCCGGGTATCGCTGACCCGGATCGAATTGCTGGATGCATCATAGGTCGCCACATCATACTGCCGCAGATC
>CALDMR010000079.1 GCA_937915065.1 uncultured Clostridia bacterium | reverse complement strand
CCGGTCTGCGGGATGACCTCTCGGGCGGCGCGGCGAAGAAACGGGAGCGGCCGGGGCGCCTTTTTGTGCCGGTGGTATATACTCAATCTACAACAGTTCTGCGCACAAAACAATATGCCAAGAGCATAGCTCCGGCTTTTTGCGTGCAAAATTTGAATTCCGGTGCAGCAATGCGGCGGCTTCCGGCCCTGCAGTTCAGAAGTTCTTCTAAGCCCGCGGCGGATACGCAGATGGGACGGATGTGGTGGGGAGGTATCTATAGAAATAAGGGAAATGAAAAAACAAGGCTGCTCCGAAAAGTGGCCTCGTTTTTGTTAGCATTTTTATGTTCCATATTTCATTCAAAGCGTAACGATCATGATTCGTGGCGTTCTAAATTGGAACGACGAAAGCGCTGCGGCAGTAAGAAAAAAGAGGAAGTCATTGCATTGCAATGACTTCCTCTTTGGCAGCGGGTGAAGGATTCGAACCCTCACAAACGGAGTCAGAGTCCGGTGTGCTACCATTACACAAACCCGCTGTGTTCCGCAGAACATTGATTATTATATCGCATTTTCGGAAAATGTCAATAGGTAATTTGAAATTTTTTCAAAAAAGAGCTGCTTTGGACAATGGAAAAGGACAAGGTGTCTTTCAACCTTGTCCTGAACGGATCGCATCGTCAATTTTTGCGGCTGAGTTTGCCTTGCGCCCTGCTTCCGATCCGATCGCGGGCGGCGATTTGTTTTTGTATCGCTACAAAATGCAGGAGGGACATTCAGGCGCAGGGATGCAGCGCCCGGTACAGTACGTTGGAAAGGCGGGCAAATTCCTCCAGCCCCAGGGTCTCGCCGCGGACAGTGGCGTTAAAGCCGCAGCTTTCCAGAAGATTCAGCAGTTCCGGCTTGGGCAGTTGGCCGCCGAAGGCGGCCGAAAGGCCGTTGATCAGCGTTTTGCGGCGCATGGCGAAGGCCGCGCGCACTACCCGGAAGAAGAAGGCTTCGTCGGCGACGTCCACAGGAGGCGCAGTGCGCACAGGGCAGCGGAGCACGGCGGAGGTCACCTTGGGCTGGGGGGTGAAGCAGTCCGGCGGCACGTCGAACAGGATTTCGGGCTGGGTGTGGAACTGCATGTAGACAGAAAAAGCGCCGTAGTCGGCAGTGCCGGGCGCGGCACAGATCCGCTGGGCCACTTCCTTCTGGATCATCACCGTCAGGCAGGCAAAGCATCCGCTGTCGATCAGGGCGGAAAGGACGGGGGTGGTGATGTTATAGGGCAGATTGGCGCACACCAGGGGGCGCAGGCCGGAAAAATGCTCCTGCACCAGGGCGGGCACATCCAGTTTCAAAATGTCGCCGCTGAGCACGGTCACATTGCCGTATTCGGCCAGGGTTTCCTCCAGAACGGGGGGCAGGCGCTTGTCCAGCTCCACAGCCACAACTTTGCCGGCTCGCTGGGCCAGCTGGGCCGTTAAGCAGCCGATGCCGGGGCCGATTTCCAGCACGCCGCAATCTTCGGCTGCGCCGGAGCCTTCGGCAATGGCCTGGGGAACGGCGGCTTCGATGAGGAAGTTTTGCCCCATGGCCTTGGAAAAATGGAAACCATGGCGGTTCAAAAGGGCGCGGATATCGTTCAGATTACAAAGATCCATTGCAGTTTTCTCCTGATATATGATGGAAGCAGTATACCATATTTGGGCCGGATAGGCAAAGAAAAGATGAAAAAAGAGGCGGCCCCGGCGGGGCTGCCTCTTTCAGTACCGTTTTATCAGTTCAGCACATACACGGTGCAGTTTCTGCGGCCGAACTGAACGCATTCGTTATAGGTGTTGTAGAACAAATCGATCTTGTTGCCCTTGATGGCCCCGCCGGTATCGATGGCGGTGGCCATGCCGTATACAATCTTGCCGTTGGGCGTGGTGATATACATTTTGGTACCCAGGGGGATCACTTTGGGATCCACTGCGATACCGCCGACATAAACGGCCTTGCCGGAAGCGGTTTTTGCGCCGGGTCTGGCGGTGTATGCTGTGGCATTGGCGTTGATCACGCGGGAATAGGTCAGCGTGTTGCCGGATTTGAAAGTGAGCACACCGCTGCCGTCTTTGTTGCGCTTGTCGGAAGCGATGCGGTCGCCGGAAGTGATGGAGGCGGCCTTGGTGCCGTATTCCACGATCTCGGGAACGGGTTCGGTGATCACCTCGGAAGAGATGGGCTCGCGGCTGATTTCCTCGCCGTTTTTGTAAGTGACGGAATAGGTGACCAGGGCGGAGCCGTTTTTACCGGCCTGCTTCACGGTTTCTTTGCCGCGGGTCATGGCGGAGTTGGCCACGCGCTCGGTGGTGTAGGTGATGGCTTCCTGGGCTTCTGCGGTGCCGTATGTGTACTTGGTCACATCGATGACCATGCCGTCGGCGGTGTAGTTGTCCAGGTTAACGGAAACCTCGTCCTCGTCGCCCAGGGTGATGTTCATGCGCTCCAGCAGGTCGCTGACGGTTTCGTCGTAGGCGCGAACGTGCAGGGTGGAGTTCATGTAGCGGATGGCCACTTCCTGGCTGCGGGTGATGCGGATCTCCACGGCGCCGCTTTCGCTGTGCTGGGTGGTGACCTGATCCGTGTTGGAAACTTCGATGCCGGCCTTTTCGATCACGGCGGAAGGAACAGCTGTGCTGCTCTCCACGGCGGTGCGCGTTTCGCCGTCGTCAATGATATAAACGGCCTTGGCGCTGACGATGCTGGAAGCGCCGGCTGTGGTCAGCAGCATCATCAAAACGAATGCAATGGTACGTCGGACCGGCCGCAGATTCCGGCGGCCGGTGGTTACGTGTTTGAACATAATCAACC
>CALDMR010000078.1 GCA_937915065.1 uncultured Clostridia bacterium | reverse complement strand
TATAAGCGTGGGTTCATCATATTTGGTGTGGTATCTTTAACTATGGGAAACTCCCCGTTCCCATTTTGAAACAGCCTTATCCGTCACAAACAGCTGCTCGGCCAGTTCCTTTTGCGTCAGCCCCTTTTCCCGGCGCAGCTGTGCCAGAAACGCGCCGAATTGTTCCCGATCCAATTCTTCCATCGTTGCTTCACCTCGGGTTCCATTGTGGCAAAGGGCGGCCGGATTGTCAATCGACCAGCGGTAGAATCGCCCCCATCTTCCTGCGCTGCAGCGCTTTTCCCGCCGGGGCAAAGGGGCGCGTCCTCCGGCGATCAAAACTGCCGGAGGGCGCGCCCCCAAAGATTCCGCCCACATTCAATTCAGATAAATCGGCTGCCCAGGGACATGCCCAGGCGGAAAACGGCCGCGGTGCTCATCAGAAACAGGCACACGATCCCGTAGCCAAACAGGGTTCCGGTCACCACCCGGCGCAGATTGGTACTCTCATACCGCCCCGCAGCCTGCATACCGCCGTCCACCACCATCGGCACCAGCAGCAGCGCCGCCGCCACCGGCCCGGGATGCAGCAGCCCATAACTCAGCGCTGCCGCCAGGATACCTGCCAGCTCGCCGGTACAACGGGCGCAGAGGGGAAACCGCTTTCCCTTCCAGTGGAACGAGCGGTCTTCCCGGCAGTGGCAGCCGAACACCATCGGCAGCACGCGGTACAGCCAGGCCGTCATCAATTAAAATAAAAACATGGCGCCCACACCGGCTACTAACGCCAGCACATACCAGATAACGCTGATGATCACGGCGATCAACGCGCCCACACCGGCCACCTTTGCCGTTCTCGGCTTTTCATTTCTCCACACCAAAAACAGCACCAAGCCCACGATCGGGACGCAGAAGCCCAAAAGGCCCCAGCCAATGCTGCCGCTATCGTTTGTCACAGGAGTTTGGCTCTGGGCAGCATTCTGCTGCACCCAATCTGCCCCCGAAGGCGGCGTCTGCTGCGTCTGCCGGGCCGCTCTCTCCTCCTGCTGCTGATCCGCGCCGCATTTGGGACAAAAAGCCGTTCCCTCTTCCAGTTCCGCACCGCAATTCTTACAAAAAGCCATCTTACATCCTCCTTTATTTCTTGTGCTTTACAGCCTGTTTTCCATCCATTTCCAGAATGGATGGGCCGATTATATCATACGCGCAGTCCTTCCGCAAGATTTGACAAAGATTTTTTTCAGTCCTCCCCGGCTGCCGCTTCTGTAATTCCCAGCACACATGCCCCATGGCGCAGATGAATGGCCATGGCATGCTCCGCCCCCGCTTCGTCCCGGCGGCGGAAAAATTCCATCATCAGGGCGTGATCCCGCACCGTATCCTCTGCCAGCTCCTCGCCGTGTTCCCCGGCGGCAACGGCCGCAGCCACCGCCCGGCCGATCAGCGGCAGCAAGCGCATCATAAACTCATTGTGGGTAGCCCGGACGATGGCCGCATGAAAGTCCCGATCCGCCTTCGTCCGGTCTTCTCCCATCATAATACAGCGCTCCACCGCCGCGCCGCATTGCAGGATCTCCTCCAGCTCTTCCTCCGTGGCCCGGCGGCAGGCCAAACGGGCCGCCCCCGGCTCAAAAATTTCCCGCAGTTCGAACAGATCCCGCAGTTGCCCCCGCAGCTGCCCCACATCCGAAAAGCCGAAATCCTCAATCTCTTCCACCCGCTCGGAAACAAAGGTGCCCTTTCCCCGGCGCACTTCCAGCACGCCCCGGGCAATCAGCATCCGCAGCGCTTCCCGCAGCGTGGCACGGCTGACGCCCAGCTGATCCGAAAGCTCCAGCTCGTTGGGCAGCTTGTCCCCCGGCTGCATCCGTTTTTCCGCCACAATGGTGTTGTACAGCCGTTCCATCGTCTGTTGGGATAAGTTTTTCTTTTCCATGCTCAAAACGCTCCATCTGCCCTTGACATCTTTTTTTCCATGATATACTATGTAGTCAGACAATGCAAGCATCATCATACAACTTGCGATATTTTTTATTGATACAGGAGGCATTCATCATGCGCAGTGACGTAGTCAAAAAAGGCATTCCTGCCGCCCCAAACCGCTCCCTGCTCTACGCTCTGGGATACACCAAGGAAGAGCTGGAGCGCCCGCTGATCGGCGTGGTCTGCTCCTATAACGAAATCGTTCCCGGCCACATGAATCTGGACAAGATCGCCGAAGCCGTCAAAGCCGGCATCCGCGCCGCCGGCGGCACCCCCGTGGAGTTCCCCGCCATCGCCGTATGCGACGGCATCGCCATGGGCCATGTGGGCATGAAATATTCCCTGGTCACCCGCGACCTGATCGCCGACTCCACCGAGGCCATGGCCATGGCCCACCAGTTCGACGGCCTGGTTATGATCCCCAACTGTGATAAAAACGTGCCCGGCCTGCTCATGGCCGCCGCCCGCGTCAATATCCCCACCATCTTTGTCTCCGGCGGCCCCATGCTGGCCGGTACCCTGAACAATGGCCGCCGCACCTGCCTGAGCCATATGTTTGAGGCCGTGGGCGCCTACTATGCCGACAAGCTGGACGAAGCCGGCGTGGAAGAATACGAAAACAACGCTTGCCCCACCTGCGGTTCCTGCTCCGGCATGTATACCGCCAACTCCATGAACTGCCTCACCGAGGCC
>CALDMR010000077.1 GCA_937915065.1 uncultured Clostridia bacterium | reverse complement strand
ATAGCATAAAAATAATGGTAGGCACTTTCGTGTCTACCATTATTTTATCACTTCACCAGCAAAAGCCGGGGAGCGGTTTTTGCATTGCCAACTCAAATTTTTCTCTTTCCAACACACTCAACGATATTTTAAAAATTAAAATAAATAAACGGATTATAGGTGCCTTTCACCAGCAAGGCTGTGGAGACAGCAAAGACTGCCAGCAGCGCCAGAATATACAGCGCGTTCCACAGGGGCGCCAGGCGGCTGGCGTTCACTTTCTCCCTCAGCCAGCCCGCTGTGGGCACGGCAAAAAACAATCCCGCGGCGATGAACACAAACTGTTCTCCCGCCCAGAAAAGGGCGGTGGGTTCCACCCAGCCATTGGCCCCAAACATGGCCGCCAGATATCTGGCAGCCGCGCCCAAATCCTCCGCCCGGAACAGAACCCAGGCAAAGTTGACCATCAGCAATGTGTATCCGTGGCCCAACCAGGCAGGCCAACCCCTGCCCAGGCCGCAGAACTTTTCCAGCACCAGCAGCGCGAAATAGAGCATCCCCCAGGCAATAAAGGTCCAGTTGGCCCCGTGCCAGATGCCCGTCAGCAGCCACACCACAAGCAGATTGCGCAGCAGCTTCCATTTCCGATCCACCCGGCTGCCGCCCAGGGGAAAATATACATAGTCCCGGAACCAGGTGGACAGAGAGATATGCCAGCGCCGCCAGAACTCCGTGATGCTCCTGGACACATAGGGCCAGTTGAAGTTTTCCAGAAAATGAAATCCGAACATACGCCCCAGTCCGATGGCCATATCCGAATAGCCGGAAAAATCGTAATAGATCTGCAAAGTATAGCAGATCGCTCCCAGCCAGGCCAGAGACGCCGTGGGCGCTTCCGCGGCAAAGGCCAGATCAGCCACTACCGCCAGCTGATTGGACAGCAGCACCTTTTTCCCCAAGCCGATCAGAAACCGCCGCACACCTTCGGCAAAATCATCCCAGGTTTCCCGGCGGTGCAGGATCTCCCGGGCCACCGTTTCATACTTCACAATGGGGCCCGCTACCAGCTGGGGAAACAGGGCAATATACAATCCCACATTCAGGGGATTTTTCTGAACCGTTCCCCGCCCCCGGGCAATATCAAACACATAGCTCATGGCCTGGAAGGTATAAAAGGAAATGCCGATGGGCAGCAGGATCTCCGGCGGCGTCAAGTCCAGCCCCAGCAGATTCAGATTCCGCACGGTGAAATCCACATATTTAAAGCTGAACAAAATCGCCAGGTTGGCCGCCACTGTGCATACCACCGGCGCCGTCAAACGGATGCCCCGCTCCCTAAACGCCCCTGCCCACAGGCCGAGCAGATAGTTCATGGCAATGGACAGCAGCATGATCAGCACAAATTTCGGTTCGCCCCACCAGTAGAAAAACAGCGAAGCCAAAAGCAAAAACACATTCTGTGCCCCGCGCCGCCCATGCAGCAGCCCGTGATAAACAAGCAGCACAACAGGCAGAAAGACCGCCAAAAAAACAGAACTGGAAAACAGCACCGGCACCCCTCCTTTCTCTCGACCCACAATTCCGGCATAGTATACCACAGCCGCGCAGAATTTTCCAGTCGCAGAAAAAACAACCGGACGGAAGGCAATTCCGTCCGGTCGTTCAAATTACATGTTATCTGTCCATCTGCTTGCGGCGGGACAGGTTCACTGTGCCGTCCTGCATGGAGCTGACCCAGTCCAAACTCTGGCCCGTGCCCTCGGCCACGCACTGGATGGCGTTCTCAGCCACTGTGGTGGCAATGCCGGTGCGGGATTCGACCAGTCTGTCAAAGCCGTTGATCATGCTGCCGCCGCCGGTCATCATAATGCCATTGGTGGAAATATCGGCCACCAGTTCGGGGGGCGTTCTCTCCAGCACGGAATGAACCGCCTCGAGGATCCGCTCGGCAGGCTCCTCAAACGCCTCGATCATCTCGCTGGAGGATACAGTGAACACCTTGGGCAGGCCCGTCATCAGGCAGCGGCCCTTGACTTCCACCGTCTGCTCCTCTTCCTGGGGATACACGCAGCCGATCTGGATCTTCAGATCCTCCGCCGTGCGCTCACCGATCAGTACATTGTGCTTGCGGCGGATATACTTGACCACCGCTTCGTTGAACATATCGCCGGCGACCTTGATGGAAGCGGATTCCACCACGCCGGACAGTGAGATCACAGCAATATCGGTGGTGCCGCCGCCGATGTCGATGATCAGGTGGCCGTCGGGCTTGGTGATGTCGATGCCCGCGCCGATGGCGGCGGCCACCGGCTCTTCGATCAAGTACACGCTGCGGGCGCCGGCCTGCACGCCCGCGTCGATCACGGCGCGCTCTTCCACCTCGGTGATGCCGGAGGGCACGCAGATAATGACCCGGGGCTTGAAGAGCTGGAAGCCATTGACCTTGTGAATGAATTCCTTGAGCATACGCTCGGTCATGTCGTAGTCGGAGATCACGCCGTCGCGCAGGGGACGGATCGCCACAATATTGCCGGGCGTGCGGCCCAGCATAGCCTGGGCATCCGCGCCGACTTTGAGCAGCTTGCCCGTGTTTTTATCCATTGCCACCACAGAGGGCTCGTTGAGAACGATCCCCTGGCCCTTCACATAGATCAGGACCGAAGCTGTGCCCAAATCAATACCAATATCTTTTGCTAATGCGCACATGTGCCCACCTCATTTAACTTTCTGTTTCGATTTATTTATGCCTGTTATGCGCAGGTTCTATTCCATTTTGTTATTATACTGGCTTTCCGTCCTTTTTGCAAGGGCTTCATTGTCTTTTTCCGCTTCCTGCGCCGATTTAGCAACTTTTCCTTTGGCTTGCGCCAGGGCTGCGCAATGGATCTCCGCCGCCCCTGCCGTACAGAGTACGCGGCAGCACTCATCAATGGTGCTGCCGGTGGTGATCACATCGTCCACCACCAAAATGCGCCGGTCGTGCACCGACACCCCCTGCTTCAGCGCATAGGCTCCCAGCACATTGGCCCGGCGCTCCTCCGGCATTTGCAGGCGGGACTGCTGCTGGGTATCCCGCACCTTCTCCAGGATTTTTTCACAGGGCAGCTCCAGCCGCTTCGCCAGCTCCCGGGCCAGCAGTTCCGACTGGTCAAAGCCCCGGTCTTTCTGGCTGCGCCGCCCCAAGGGCACCCAGGTCACAAGATCCAGCTCCGGAAATTCTTTGCGCACATAGGGCTCCAGGAAAGCAGCATAGGTGGCAGCCCGCCAGGTCTTCTCATGGAATTTGTAATCCAGGAAGGAATCGCGCACCATTCCGTCGTAATACAGCGGCGCAGCGCACCGGTCAAAATAGGTTCCCGTGCGGCAAACCTTGCCGTCCTCCGCCATGGGCACCTTTTCGCCGCAGGCGCGGCAGAAATATTCCTCGCCCTGCTGCAGCAGCGTGTCGCAGAACACACACTTTGGCGGATACAGTAAATCCAAACAGCGGTGAAAAATTCGTTTCATAGCGCCGCGCCTCCTTCTTTCAGTCGGAATTTCAGGCCGCTGTACCGGCGGCTGCGCCGGTCCGTGGCCGCCATCTGGCAGATCACCCGGTCATCCCCCACCAGGATCAGCAGCTCCCGGGCCCGGGTAATGGCCGTGTACAGCACGTTGCGCACCATCAATGTGGGCGCGCAGGGCGCTGCCGAAATGATCACCGCCCGGTATTCACTGCCCTGGGCCTTATGCACCGTGACAGCGTAAGCCAGTTCCAGTTCACCCAGCATTTCAGCGGTATAACTGGCGGTGCGGTCGTCAAACAACACCGTCAGCAATTCGCCGGAGGGATCAATTTCCGTCACCGTCCCCACGTCTCCGTTAAATACGCCGGTGCCCACCGCGCCGCCCGCCTTTTGCCAGAGGATGTCATAATCATTTTTGATCTGCATGACCCGGTCGCCTTCGCGGAACACCGTATTGCCGAACGCCTTTTCCCGCTTTCCCGGCCGGGCAGGATTCAGCGCTTCCTGCAGCGCCCGGTTCAGGGCAAAGGTGCCCGCCGCCCCCTTGCGGGTGGGGGAAAGCACCTGGATCTGGCCCGCCTCGATGCCCATATTCTTCGGCAGCCGGGTCTGGCACAGCTCCACAATGGTGGAAAGCACCGCATCCTCGCTGCGCCGGCGCAGGAAGAAGAAATCCCCCTGGTTGCTGGCCAGGTTCGGCACAGCGCCGCCGTTGATCGCATGGGCATTGCGCACAATGGCAGACTGGCGGGC
>CALDMR010000076.1 GCA_937915065.1 uncultured Clostridia bacterium | reverse complement strand
TCAAGACAGTAGAAGATTTGGCAGATCTCGCGCCTTTGCACAATCCGCCGATTGCAGTTGCAATCCGTGCCTGCCAGAAAGTCCTTGGGCCGGACATTCCCCAGGTAGCTGTGTTTGATACCGCATTCCATCAGACCATGCCTCCAAAGGCATATATGTATGCGCTTCCCTATGAGTTCTATGAAAAGTACGGAATCCGCAGATATGGCTTTCATGGCACCAGCCACCGCTACGTCTCCAACCGCCTTGCAAAATTGATGGGCAAAGAACTCAAAGATCTCAAGATTATCACCTGCCATCTGGGCAATGGTTCTTCCATCAGTGCGGTAGAGCATGGCAAATGTGTGGATACTTCTATGGGCTTTACTCCGCTTGCAGGCCTGGTCATGGGCACCCGCTGCGGCGATATCGATCCGTCTGTTGTCCCGTTCTTGATGGAAAAAGAGAACCTTACTTCTTCTCAAGTCAGCGATGTAATGAATAAAAAATCCGGTTATATCGGTGTTTCCGGCGTCACCTCTGACGATCGGGATCTGAGAAAAGCAGCAGCAGAAGGCAATGAGCGCGCAGCACTTGCCGGCGATATGCAGCGTTATGGCGTTATCAAGTATATCGGCGCGTATGCAGCGGCTATGAATGGCGCGGATGCAAATTGTCTTTACCGGCGGTATCGGAGAGAATTCCATTGATCTGCGAAAAGAGGTTGCTTCCAGCCTTAGTTATATGGGCGTTGAAATTGATGAGGTTGTCAATGCACAGAATAACGGGAAAGAATGCAATATCTCTGCACCGGGTGCTAAAGTGCAGACCTGGATTGTCCCGACCAATGAGGAACTTATGATTGCAATGGATACCATGGCGATTGTCAACGGCGTAAAATAAGTTGAAATTCAAAATATTTTCCTGTATTTTGCTAGGGATTTATAGAACAACTTGCAAATAAACGCATAAGATCGGCGTTGGAAGGTAGAAAAAGAGTACGAATCGTTCGATTCGTACTCTTTATTTGAGAAACAGTAATTGAAAAAATAAGCGGCAGTTTTGAAAAAAGTTATTATGCTGTGATACAAGTCGTTTGTGAAGATTTGGCAGGAGCGGACAGCTTTGCTTAAAAACTGCAAAAGTGTTTGGGGAAAGGCTGTGTAAAAGAATATCTGCGTGGCCTGTCAAAAGCCTGTGGCAACACGGTTATGCTGTGTTGTGGATCTGGTTTAATTAAAAAGAACAACGGGGTCATTTACCTTGTCACTCCCTAGTATACCGTGAGGTTCATATTTCATATTA
>CALDMR010000075.1 GCA_937915065.1 uncultured Clostridia bacterium | reverse complement strand
ATCGGAGGGGACCGGCCTGATTTTATAACTTCTTATATCTCTCCAAAAGCCGATAAAGCCTGATATTACAAGCATTTTTAGAAAAATCAGCCGCATATAAGTCCATGTCTTTCCACGCACTTCCACACGGAAATGGCGTAAAAATGGCGTAAAGCATATGGACGATACGACAACGATCAGGAAAGCACACTGCTACAAATAATTCGTCTATACCCTGTTCTGCGCAGAACGAATGAAACAGCCATCACCGACTTGATTTGCGGTGATGGCTGTAGCTGTATTTATAGTATTAGTTGCTCTGCGGACATCAGAAATCGATTACCCATCTTTCAACCGAAAAGTTAGCCGTATAAAACCTCAATCTCTTTCTCGGCCTCAAATATTGTTTTTGCGTTAAAAATTGGGGCATTCTCAAAGTTCGACACACAAGCGTCTCTGGATGCAGCGGTTACTTTGAACAAGACAGAAGATGTGCCAATATTGGTTACTTCCAAAGTATATTGATTTTCCTCAACATATCCAGAAATCATATACCGCTCACCGCGATAAAAAAATTCGATTTCCGGATTGTAATACAGTTCATCTATAAAAGATTGAAAGGACTTTCCAATCATCGTGTTATCCTCCTGTAATAATCCAGATAGGCCTCAATTATTTCCTGACTCACATTTTTGAAATATTTTCGATAACGTGAAATTTCTTCTGGAGTCATCAGCCGCCCCTTTTGCCTGTTATCAATACCAGGTTTGGAAAACTCATGTATATGAAATACACTTTTTCCACTTTCGGACAATCCGCTTTCAAAATGAAACCCTATTTCTTTGGTAATACGATGCTTAGCATCGTATTCTCGGTACTGTCGAAACACGCCGTTCTTATCTAACAGTATATATGCCTGAGAAGAATGGGCTTCTGCGGGCATATTAAAGCTATTTCTTTTATTGACAGGTTCGAGAATTTTTACTCCTTCGATGCAGTCAACAGTTTCATATTGATACGGAACAAGATTTCCCAATGCAAAAGTGCCTCTGCCACCCATATCAACGCACCACCTTTCTGGATGAACGGTAATCCACACAAACAAGGTTGCCTTCCATCTCGGGAAAGGGCGTTCCGAAACAGATAACTGTTTTCGGAGCAAGTTTATTCAGCATGGTCTCGTATCCACGCATGAACGAAAGATTTGATTTCCTGCATCCAAGCGTGCTGACGGCTACAATCGCATTTTGCTCTACTCCATCAAAGCAAAAATCATAACTGCGCGGTGTGCTCCAACTAATCGTAGGAATTACCGTCAATCCTTTACTCTGCCAAAATGCACCAACCCAACGGTTTTTGGCGACATTCTCAATTTGACGCCACAGATCCATATCGGCATAGGTGGAAAAATCAGGACTGAGAAGAAATGCGTACTGAGAGTATTTCGCCAATGTGCGTTCTGGCTGTGTATAGATTCCTTCAAACCGGTAATCATCCACAAAAAAGTGAACACCGCTTTTTCGATTTATCTCGTTGTCCCTGCTTCTGGTATCAGAACAAGCAATTAACGAGATTGACTCTGTGTTAAGCTCTTGTTTGTGGATCAGAGGGATATTCCAGCGCCCTCTCCCAGTAAAGCTGTTTCGCATAAAAAGTGGATTTTTTCTCATGGATTTTGTTGTCATCGGTACTTTAGCGTCCTTTCTGCGGCGGGTGCCGCTTCTTTGTTTGTTCTGCCAATAGACTTTCAGCGCAGAATATGCTAAAATAACCGTGTCCAATGGATATGTTTAACATATTCTGTATGAAAACACATCTGTTCGCTGCGCCAACAGCTTACGGGTGTGTTTTTATTTTTGTATTCACCACCTCCATCAAGCCACCTCTCGAAACAAATTCAATAGAGTGACCTCATAGTTGGTATAGCTTGTCCCTCCATATTGCAACCATTTTTGATAATACGAATAAGCGTAACAGGCTGCTTCATAGCTGACTTCGAATATGGATGCAATTTCCGCCGGATCATGTAATCTCAGCTTATGAACAAGGACGGGGGGAACCAAGGCATATTTAGCGAAGAATTTCACCTCTTTTTCCGCAAGTTCACTATCTTCGCTGTGATCTAAAACAATGTGCCCTATTTCATGAAAGATGGTATTGTTTATGCGTCCATACTCCCTTTGGTCATTATAATAAATAAACCATTCGCCGGTGTTTTTTTGGACGCAGAATCCATCTTCACTTTTTTTGAACAGCAACCAACGCTTGCTTTCTGAAAATGCAGAATACGGCACAACTGTAATTCCCATTTTCGTAGCCAATTCAAAGCCGTTTACCGGCACACAGGAAACATTATACCGTACAAAAAGGTCTACCACAATCTGCTTAATTTCCTCATAGCGGGCATGTGACAATGAAATTCCCAAGATTACTCCTCTCCGAACAGAGCGTTGATTAACTCACGCTTTTCCTGTTCTGTCATATTTGATGCATTTCTTGCAATCATTCGGCGGATTCTCGAATGGTTGAACTCGTCATTTTCAATACCCAGCAAAAAGTCGGAAGTCGTATGAAGTGCAGTTGCAATATTGGCCAACATTTCCGGCTTCGGTTCCCGATCACCAGAAATATAGCGGGATATTACAGCCTCAGTTACACCAATCCTTTCAGAGAGTTCCTTTTGCGTCATTCCTTTTTTCTGGAGGGATTCAGCTATCCGCAGTCCCAAATCCTTGCCCATTCTGACACTCCTTTCAAAGTTGCTCTTTCAAGCCGTAAATATAGTATACGCTAAACTTGCCATTTTGTCAAGTTATGTTGCCAAAAAAAGTGCAAGGAGGTCCCACGAACATTTGTGCGCCATCCTCAATTCCTGTATTTCAAAGCGGCCACCGCTGGAAACTTCCTGCGGTGGCCGCTATTTACTGTTTACTTTCAGGAAGGAAAATAGGTTTTCTGCGCTGCGTACACGAGTGAAACACGGGGGGGCATGTATTCTTTCGAGTACAGCATTGCAGGCTTGTCATGCGTTATTTTTCTTCGGTATCAGACGCGACAGGCCGGAAATCTTCCTGCACACCTTCGTTCAAGTCAAAACACATGGTCTTTGCATCAGCGACCCAGAATCCGCGCACGCGGTACCGTTTTCCCGGAATCCAGCTTTCTCCCGTAACCGCACGCAGAGGCTCCAACAGGTTTTTATTGGCGATGGTCACAACACCTTTCTGCTCACCCTTGGGCTTGGAAAATTTGAAGCCCTTCGGCTCGTTGCTCTTGCACATACGGATTGCAAACACCTTAGCCTTGGCATCCAGCAGACACAGAACGTAGGCCGGATACCCCAAATCTTCCAGTACCTTTTTCGTGAAAGTCACGCCATTCTGGTTCAGAAACATATCAGGATATGCGTTGATATTGGAATCAATCGTTTCAAAATTCAAAGCAGAAAAATCGAAATTCATAAGAAAACTACTTCCTTTCATTTTTGAGCGGTTTGTGGTTCTTGTATCATTTTCATAAATTCCTGCCGATCTGCGAAAGACCAGCGCGAATCTACAATCAGATACCCCTTGAATAATCCATCTTTTATGCGGGTTACGATAAAACGGTTGTCCAGCAGACGCAGTTTTGCTTTTTTGGCTGTGCTGTGCCCAGCTGCAAGCAGATTTTGTACTTTTAGCCAATCCTCTTTTTTGATAATCGCTGTATGGTGATTTTCCTTGAAGTACATATTCAAATCCGTGTTTTTCACCGACCTATGCGTCCTATAATCTTTCGTATAGGTTTTCTGCATAAGGGCATCACCGCAGTATTTCTCATTTTTGAGGATGTTGCGAACTGTGCCCGGAAGCCAGGTTTCCTTACCCATTGGGGATTTCACACCCTGCTCTGTCAGAGCAGCGGCGATTTCTGAGGGCGAGGCCCCATCCAGACAGCTTTCGTAAATATACTTGACAATCTGTGCTTCGGTAGGCTCGATTACAAGCCGCCCGAAATGATCACGATAAAAGCCAAGGGTGTTTTGAACAGAGAATTTGTAGATGCCCTCCGCCATACGCCAGCGAATTCCCGCTTTGATCGCTTCACTTTTCTGCTGGGACTCCATTTCAGCCAGTGCGGACAACAGCGCAATCAGCAGATTGTTCCTGCCATCCCCGGTATAGGTAATACCCTCGGTTTCAAATTCTACGGACACGGGCGGATTCAGAGCCGAAAGCGTCCGCAAATTGTTCAGTATATCAACAATGTTTCGGCCAAAACGACTGATGCTTTTGGTAAGAATCAGGTCAATTTTTCCAGCTACTGCATCGGCTATCATTTTCTGAAAACCCAGGCGCTTTTCTACGGTGGTTGCACTGATTCCTTCATCCTGATAGATTTCTACCATCTCCCACTCGGGATTTGCCTGTATCCGCTTGGTAAAATGGTGAATCTGCATCTCAAAGCTGCCTACCTGCTGTTCTTCCTGCGTGCTGACCCGGCAATATGCGGCTACGCGCAGTTTGGGTGTTTTACTGGAAATTTCCATGCGCTTTTTGGGAGGTATAATGATAACACCGCTGCCTCCCTGATTTTGCGCAATTTCTTCATGCATCTGCTTCCGCTTTTGTTCTCTGCGCTCAGCTCTGCTGCCAGCTTGTCGAACCGCCGCTAATTCTTCTGGATCAAGCGGTTTTGCCATTTTGTGCCTCCTGCGCAGATTTTATTGGACAACAGTTAAACTGCATCGGCACGACACCCCCCTTTTTCCCGTGAATCTGTGTTGCATATTTCACATCACCAACCTTTTTATGAAAGTTATAAGCATCCGGCATAGCCGGAGTGCTCCCACGAAAAAAGCAGCAGATCATCTCTGCTGCTTCTTGAGATTCGGTATTCAGTCATATCTACCCAAGTTAAGCAGGTAAAGTCCCTCGCGCTTGGCATATTCATAGGTTTTCACGGCACCGCCCCAGCCGTGCGTGATATAGCAGATCGCATAAGCTGCATTTCTGACCATATACCGATTTCGCTGTATAATCGCCGCCTTAAAGTGATATTTTTCAAATCCCTCTGGGTAGATAATATCGTCAAACAGCTCCCGGTTCTGAATGTTAAAAGTAAGATATGGAATAATCAAAAATGAACGAAGGGAAGGAAATTCTGCTTTCAGATCATGGATTGCTCTGGCACACTTCCAGTCAAAGCCGCCCATGCCCCCGCAGAGGAAGTCGGTCACTCCCATAGAAATTAGCTGTCGTGCAGCATCCATAATTGCCTCTTGCCCCACACCGTAGCACTCTCCGTGTCCAATAAATAATGCTGTGTGTTCTTTCATACGCACCTCCAAAAGTTACACATAGCCTGCAACGACGGCAGGCTATGTATAGCCTAAAGTAGTATGCGTAGCCTATATGGAGAATAAAAATCAATTATCCTTTAGATTGGATAATTTGAAAGTGCGGGGTTCGATAGGCTATGGCAGCAACACAGTCACCGTTATGCAGGGCTATTATAAACAGAATATTGCAAATCTGCGAGGAACGGGGTTTAACCATCAACGCCTTGGCATCAGAGGCCGGTTTGCCGCCATCGTCTATCAAAAATATTCTCTATGGCAAAAGCAAAAATCCCAAAATCGCCACCATAAAGATCATCTGTGATGGAGTAAACATTTCTCTAAAAGATTTTTTTGATACCCCGGAATTTGATATGCTGGAACAGGAAATCAAATGACAGTGCGTAACAGACCGTTACGCACTGTTTTTTTATTCCCTGTATCTGCCCCTGCACGGGACAGATACAGGGAGGACACATTGTTACAAAGATTTGAGCGTTTCAATAAACTGGCTCATGCTGACTGCACCGCCGGGCAGATTATCCCCATCCCGGAATACCATGTAGTAGCGGTATTGGTTTCCGGCTGCATTGCGCCATGCACGGCCCAATTCGATTTTGTCGCGACTGTCATCATTTTTCAGGTGATCGCCCTTTGTTTCTACCAAAATGACCTTTCCGCCGTTGGTCATGAGCATAATATCCGGGTAATGATTGATAAATCCGTTGATTACAAACCCCTGCCGCGCAATATTTCGATGCCACCAGCGGATATTGGGCAGCGCAGTCAGTTCCATAACCAGATCCTGCTCCAACTGGTTCATATCTTCCTCGGCCTGATAGAGCGATCCGCCAAACATATCTGTGCTGCTGACAGGATGAATCACGCTGGGCAGCTGGTAAGACGGCCTGCATACGATCCGTTCCGTTTCCAGCCATTGGATAAAGGTCTCTTTGTAGTGCTGCGTTAGAAGCTGCTCAATCTTTCTGCGGATTTTTTCAGCGTAGCCCAGCGGCGCTTTTTCCATCGCCGCAAGCTGCGCCTTGTCCATATCATCCACAATGCGCTCAACATAGGCGGAAAGCTCCCCGGCATCCACCATGTTCAGTTTGTTGAGCTGCCGCAGCATCATTGCCTTGCACTGGCGTACCCGGCTTTCCGGCGGAAGGTTATTGAAATACTCTTTGAAATACCGCTGATCCGCACTGGACATTTTAAATACTTTGGGCAATCCGCCTTCATTCTGGCGCACATCCACTTTGACGATTTCATCATCAGCGGCAGCAAAGTCAATGTCGTAGGGTTTGCCTTTCAGGGTAAAGCCTTCGGCCAGCTGCTCTTTTTCCAGTAGTTCAAAATCTCCATCGGTAAACAGCGTCTGGGGAATCACCTGAAAGAACTGCGGAATCATCAGCGTGGCAATGTCCTCCTGAAACTGCGGCTGCACATGGAATGTCGTCACCTGTTCCCGCACCTCCCAGGGAAGATTTTGTGTCTGTGGGTCGCTCCCGCCCTGACGGATTGCGTCATTGTAGGCGTTGCCTGCCTGTTCCGCTTCGTCCAGCATGGTATCAGCTTTGGGGGTAATTTCCGGCTGTTCCTGCTGCTGTCTGCGGCGTTCCAGTTCTTCGCCGATGGATTTCCCGTCCAGCTGGGAAAAATCGTCCTGTGCCTCTGCCAGTTCTGCGGGCACTTCGGGAATGACCATCTGCACCGGATCGGGAGACACCGGCTGCTGTGGGGCAGGCTCGAACAGACGGCAATCACGCTCGCTAAACCCGGCATTATTCAGTCCTTTTACAATGCGCTGCACCGTATCGTTAAAGTTGGCGGAAGATGTGAGCACATAGGACATATTCAGTGCGGGCTGGGTGTGCTGGCAGGTATGGGGCAGGCGGAGAATCCGTCCCAGAATCTGCTCCACATCTACCTGACTGGTCTTATTGGCAAGAGAGGCCAGAATATAGGCAAAGGGACAGTCCCAGCCCTCTTTCAGGGCATTGACGGTGATGATGTAGCGCACCGGACACTCCGGGGAAAGCAAATCCACATTTTTCAGTTCGTTCACATCGGCGGTGCGAATGGCAATATGTTCGGCGGGGATTCCCGCGTTTTTCAGCTCGTCCCGCAGTTTTTCAAAGGTGGCTGCGTCCTCCTTGCCCTTGGGCTGCGCCTGAAACAGGGCAATGGGGCGGATGTATTTCCCGGTTTTCTGATATTCCGCCTCGGCTCGTTTTTCCAGATTCCGGCGCAGATCAATGGTGTCAATGAGAACCTCTGACTGCTTGTCCCGGTTATAGACGATCACCGGCAGCTTGACCATGTGCTCCGCTTTCAGCTGCACCGCATCCACATAGGAGATGATGTTGCTCTCCTTTTTGGGGGTGGCGGTCAGATCCAGCACAAAGCAGGGATTAAAATTTGTCAGCATTTCCAGACTGAGACTGGAACGGGCATGGTGGCTCTCGTCCACAATCACCAGCGGGTTGAGCTGATTGATGATCTGAAACAGGGCGGTTTCGTCAGCGTCCTGAATGGGATTTTCCGGCTTGCCCAGCACTTTGGCGAACTGCGCCAGATTGCTGTTTTCCTGATAGGCTTTCAGCCCCTCCTTGCCCCGGCCACGGAAGGAGTCGTAGGACAGCACCATGATGGAAAGCTGCTCTGTCACGGAGGTGGGATTGAAGTTCTGCCCGTTTAACAGTTCCTGCTTGGTGTATACCTCCACCCGGCTGCCGAAATCCACATCAATTTTCTGGCGGTAATCGTGATTGGAGTCTTTGAGGCTCTTGACCGTCTGGGTCAGAATTGCGTCGGAGGGTACAAGCCAGACCACCGCTTTGGTTTTGGTGACGGGCAGCGCATCGAACACCGGGCGGATAGCGTTGCAGGCAAGGAATGTCTTTCCGCCGCCGGTGGGCACCTTGAAGCAGAGATTGGGCACACCGGGGAGAATATCCTGATAGTGTCCCAACGAAGGGGCGCTTTTTTCCTGCCAGAACAGGCGGAATGCCGCCGCATAGTTTCGGGTTTGGTTCAGCAGCTGCAAATAGCGGGTCAAATCCGCAATGACTGCTTTCTGATAGCGTTTCAGTTCCATGCTGTGACCCTCCTTACAGTCTGGTAATGTCGCGAGGTATTTTCTTGAACACAATGCCCATCTGGGCCAGCTTTTCTTCCCCGATGGCGCAGCGATCAGCGTAGATCACTGTGCCGTCCGCCTTTTGGGTGAGGGTAGCAAGGAAAGCGTAATCCAGCACCGTGATCCGCTGGGGTTCGTAGTAGAAATAATAAGCGGTGTGGTTGTGGCTGCCCAGATAGTAGGCGTTTTCCCCGGCAGGTGGAGCATAGGGGGCTTTGGTCTCCATAAACCAGATGTATTCCCGGATTTTCTCCGGGGCTACTTCCTCATTCAGATTTTCGCCGATGAGCAGGGGCTGGCCCAGATCGTAAAAACTGAAACTGCCGCCGGTGCCCTCCACGGCGTTTTTGCCCTCGCCGTAGCCCTGAATCACCCGCTTGACCCGCTCGGCGGTGATGCTGTCGGCGTAGTCCATCATTTCCACCAGAATGAATTTGCGGTTGCCACCGTCGGCCTTGTTCATGTTCAGCACAGCGTGGGCGGTAGTGCCGGAACCGGCGAAGGAGTCGAGGATGATGGAATCTGGGTCAGATGCAATTTGTAAAATGCGTTCAATCAGCCGTGATGGTTTTGGTGTATCAAATGGCATATCTCCGCCGAAAATGGCTTTAATTTCCTTCTTTGCGTCTTGTGTATGACCAACTTCTTCGTAGGGCCAGTAGGTCTGAGGAACAACACCATCTGTTACATCCTTAAGGAATCTCTTTAACCGTGGGACCCCATCTCCATTTTTTCCCCACCAAATTTTATTTTCTGCGACTAATTCCAGAAATTTATCTTCCGAGAAGCGCCAATATGATCCAGCAGGAGGTCCACTAATTACATTTCCCGCAGGGGTCGTTATCGAATAAAGACCCTTACTATAATAGTTTCTTGCGGCAAGATCGCCAGATGTCCACGGTCCACGAGGATCATTATCTGGATTTTTATACGCTTTATTTTGCTTCTCGGTTCTGGGCATCTTATGTGGAAGCCATATATCAGCGTTTTTGGCAAAAACCAAGATATAGTCGTGATCTTCGGAAAAATGTTTCGCCGTGCTTTTAGGCGAAAAATTCTTTCTCCATATAACGGTTGTAATAAAATTGTGCTCTCCAAAAACCTCATTACAAATAGAGCGCAGATTATAAAATTCCACATCATCAATACTGATGAAAATAGCGCCATCTTCCGCTAATAACCGATGCAGTAACTTCAAGCGGGGGTACATCATACACAGCCACTTGTCGTGCCGGGAAAGATCCTCGCCCTCTTTTCCCACCACTTCACCCAGCCATTTTTTGATCTTGGGGTCATTCACATTGTCGTTATACACCCAGCCCTCGTTGCCGGTGTTGTAGGGCGGATCGATATAGATGCACTTTACCCGCCCCTCATACCGGGGCAGCAGGGCTTTCAAGGCCTCCAGATTGTCACCCCGGATGACCATATTTTCGCTGCCATTGTCGGCGTCCATCTGACCATTTTCATCAAAGCTGTACCGGCGCTCCAACACCCGGAACGGCACCTCCTGATGGTGGTTGATCACTTTCTCTTTTCCAATCCATTCCAGTGTCGGCATGGTGAAATCCTCCTAAAACTATGTGCGTGAAAGACCTGTCCCGTCTGGGCAGGACTAAATTTTCCCCATATTGTTCATCGTCATCCGCCGGATACGCGCCAATGCTGTTTACGCAACCAGCGTTCTTACCGCATCCAGAATCTGCTCATAGGTAATGTCCTGCGCATAGGCGAATTGCTTGCGGTATTTTTCCCACATGGCCCGCAGCTGGGGGCTTTCCTCAATGTTGCGCAGGATTCCCGGCACATCGGTGATCTGTTCTGTGGTGCCGCGGTGGGCAGCTGTTGCCCGCAGTGCCTGTGTGAATACGTCCTTGTCAAATTTCTGGGTGGAGGCCAGTATGTAGGCATCATAGAAATCTCTGGGGCGAGTGTTGAACACGCTGCGCCGCAGGATGGTTTCCACCTTCTCGGCCATAACGGTCTCGATGTTGTAGGCCCACAGTTCGTAAGACTTTTCCTCCTCAAAAATCTCGGCAAACTGATAGGGCACCGCGTGGGGTGTGATGGCATCTCCGGTGGACACATCGATGCTCAGCGGCGTAAGCAGCGTTTCAAATTTCGCGGTCAGGGCGACCCGATAGCCGCCGTAAATATCGTCCTCCCGGATGGGAGAAATCGTACCGAACTCAAAAGTCACTTCATCGTCAGAGGGCATGGCACAAATTTCTTCCAGCGCGGAGCGAATTGCCTCCGGCGTTAAAGGCAGATTTTTTAGGGTAGTGTCCAAATCCATCGTTGCACGGTTGTCCAGCCCCACAATGGCCGCCACCAGCATACCGCCTTTCAGGACAAACTTCTCTTTGTAGGCAGAGGCGGCAAGGCGAACCAGCAGCCGTTCAAACATATAGTTCTGCAAAATTACCTGGGCAGGGATATTTTTCTGTTTGGCAATATTTCGGATTTTTGCCTTCAAACTCATGGCTTTGCTCACAACAGCACCTCCAAATACTGGCGCAGGACATTGGCAACCCGCATCTGCTTTGCGTAGGAATTCAGCTTGTTCAAATCCTTTTTCGGGCTGGCCGCATACAGCTTCAATGCCGTCAAAAAAGTTTCTGTTCCCAGTTTATTGCGACTGCGGACACAATCGCAGATGGTGCGTTCCAGATCGTAGCAGGGCACCAGATTCCCGGCAGGCGTTTTTTTCTCTGTCCGGCCCAAGGCAAACAGCTCAGGCTTGATATAGTACACCTTGCACTCCGCCTTGATTGCCGCCGAAGGGATGCACCCGGACGGAGCAGTGATCGTGTGTTCAAAGGGAGTGCGGTCAGAAATGCCGTGAAGGAACAAGGCCGTCTCGTGGGAGAAAACAATCTGAGCCGACCGCCTACTGATAGACAGCAGTTCATCTTCCAGCTCGTCCGGCAGAATGTACTGTCCTTTTACAATACGATGGATTTTATTTGCTTTGCACAGCTTATAGAGCATGGCCTTGGATATGCCGCGCTGCGCCGCAACTTTCGTTTCAATAATCCCACCATGCTCTTTGGCAATAGCAGTGAGTTCGGCAATATAGTTCATGCAGTCACCTCGCCGTTTCAACACACCAATATTATACTTGCCGTTATGATGATAGTCAACGATACATTCAGAGACATTTAAAAAATAATGTTCTTTTAATTACGATTAAAGTCAACGAAGGACAAAGGGTTTGGGATGTTCCCAACAAGCCAAAATCGCCGGGTGTACGGACACCGGCTGTGCTTGCTATTCTCCCTATCCTCATGATTCCCTCTTGGTTTCTGCACAAAATCCCAGGTTTCTACATAAAGCAGGTATACAACCGCCGGTATGAAGTGATTGCGAAGTAATTGCTTTTTACCGGCGGTTTTCACAACTCCGCAGAGTTGTGCAGCCCCTTCTTTGAATATCAGATTTCCGGCAGAAGATACCTGTTGCAGGGTGAAGAAAAATTTTTTTGGAGTACCCCCCAAAGCGGCCTAAAAATGTCCGTTGTAAAGTGAAGGGCAATTTGTTTCTGCCCTACTATCCCTCAAAAATTTTTGAGGAGGCCCCTGTTTTCTGCATAAAAAATGTCCGTTGTAAAGTGAAAGGGTTCTAAATTCTTTTTACCGTGGGTGCCAAGTTTTCGACAATGAATGTCCGTTGTAGGGTGAAAGGGAAAATTTTTTCTTGAAGTACCCCAAAAATTAACAAAACTTGTCCGTTGTAGGGTGAAAGGAGGATTCCACATGACCAACCGCACCAGACCAATTCGCATTGAAATCTGCGTGACCGAGCAGGAGCGCCAGTTGATTCGCCACAAGATGGCACAGCTTGGTACAAAAAACATGGGGGCATATGCAAGGAAGATGCTCATTGACGGTTACATCATCAAGGTGGATTACACCGAACAAAAAAAGTTGGCAGCTGCCGTCAGCCGGGTTTCTGCTAACATCAACCAGATTTGTCGCCGCATCAACCAGACCGATCACTTCTACGCCGAGGATGTAGCCGAATTAAAGGCGAAACAGAAAGAAATCTGGGAACTACTGAAACAGGCACAACAAGCTGAACTATGATCTCCGCATTGGGCTTATCCGTGTACGGTTTTTCCGTATACGGCTTTTCAGTTCATGGATTTTGCACCCCTCAAGACCGTACCCTAACCGGATTTCTTGGCCGTGGATATTCAGACGGTCATCATGTATGAAATTCATACCCTAATCAATAAGAAAAAATCAACTCTCAAGAAAATCATCCATCAATCCAATCAATACACAGAATGGATAGATGGGATAGGAGGATGTATGAAACCGTTATTCTACAAGTTCACCACGGAAAGTCCGGCAGCCTCATATATACCGTTTCCACGCTTTCTAATGGACGATTGCTTTGCGGAACTCGGCAACGATGCAAAGGTGCTGTATACATTGATGCTGGACCGCGCCAGTATATCCAAGGTCAATGACTATACCGAAGATGACGGCACCATCCGGCTCTATTTTACAGTAGAGCAGGCTCAAAAGAAGCTGCACCGCAGCCGCCAAAGCGTTACGCGAATCTTTCAGCAGCTGGAAAACAGCGGTTTAATCTGCCGAAGGAAACAAGGTCTTGGCAGACCGGCAGTGATAACACTCAATTATCCGGCCAACGCCAAGCTCATTACAAAGAAGGAGGTAGCACTGTATGTGGAGGAAAATATGTGCGCAGAAACCGATTGATCGGCAGCCTGATGGCACCTTACCCCGCCTTACACCCAAGCAGGCCCGCAGCGTCCGAAGGCTCGTCAAAGGATGCTGCAATTACGCAGACGGCAGCTGCCTGCTGCTGGATGACGGCGAAGAGCAGGTCTGTCCGCAGAGCATCAGTTACAGCCTGAATTGCCGGTATTTCCGTCACGCAGTGCTGCCCAGTGACCCAAATCTTGAAAATGAGATTTTACGCCCCCGGGGAAGCAGGCGCTGTCAAATTTGCGGTTCTTATTTCATTGCCGGTTCTGGACGTGCCAAATACTGTGCCGACTGTGCAGCCAACGTACATCGGAAACAGAAAGCCGCCTATGCCCGAAAACGGCGGTCGAGAGTAGACAAATAACCTCGTAAAAGCCGCTTATTTGTACGGAATTTCAGAAGCAGTACAAAGGGGCCGGGGGATTTTCCCTCTATCCCCCAAAATAGCCATTCAATCTGTCTACATAAAGGAGGATGCAGCATGGATAATCGTATGGAAAAAGTACCAATCCACTTGAAGATGACCCTCACAACGAGGGAGGCCGCCGAATACAGCAATATTGGGATCAACAAAATTGACAGTATGCTGCGCTCGCCCAACTGTCCATTTGTTCTTTTCGTAGGCACAAAAAAGCTGGTGAAACGGAAGGAATTTGAGGAATATATCAGTCAGAAGCTGGTGATCTGATTTTTCTGACAGGTTCAGGAAAATCATGGGCAATGCACCTTGAGAAAAAGAGCATTATGTGCTATCATTATCGTGTAGTGGTGTGCTCTTTTCCTTGGCATGAAAGGAGTACATTATGGGAAAAAACCTCAAAGGCAAAGAGTGTGGCAAAGGCATCTACCAAAGAAAGGACGGGTTGTATCACGCACGCTTTGTCGATAAATCAGGGAAACGCCACGAAAAGTATTTCCAGACCGTTCCCGAAGCAAAAAACTGGATTGAAGAAGCAAGATTTGCCGACCAGCACGAGGACATTTTTGTGCCGACGGAAACAACGGTTGACGAATGGTTTGGCTTTTGGATTGAGAATATTGTGGGCGATTTAGCTCCCAATACCCTGCGTAACTACCGGGAGCGATATGCACACAACATCCAGCCAGTCATTGGCCGGATGGCAATTTCCAGTGTCAAGCCCATGCACTGCAAGAAAGTGCTGTTACAGATGGATGCTGTCTATGCAGGTTCCACCATCCGTCAGGCGTATATCACAATGGGAACCATGTTCAAGGCTGCAAAAATGAACGATGTGATCGCCAAGCATCCAATGGACGGCGTGCGGTATACCAAGCCCGTTCGTGCCGTGGATGACATCAAATTTCTCACCCGGCAGGAACAAAGCCTGTTTCTTCAAGCTGCCAGAAATTCGCACAACTACTACCAGTACGCCTTGATTTTGGAAACCGGTCTGCGTACCGGAGAACTGATCGGTCTGACTTGGGATGCAATCGACTTGGAAAAGCGAACCCTTACAGTTAATAAGACGCTGGAATTCCGGCATGGCCTGCACACATGGCGAGCTGGGCCGCCCAAAACGCAGCACAGCTACCGCACCATTCCACTCACGGACCGTGCCTGTGAAATTCTGCAATCTGTCTGGGATAGCCGGGAGAACCGGAAAGAATCACCGCTCCTGTCACAAACCCTGGAGTATATTGACCGGCGCACCGGCTCCATCGCAAAACTTGTCATGCGTGACCTTGTATTTATCAACTGGCGAACGGGAGAGCCAGCCAAGAACAGCTCCTATGACACACATCTTTACAAAATCTGCGATGAGGCAGGAATCAAACGCTTTTGTATGCACGCGTTACGCCATACTTACGCCACAAGAGCAATCGAAAGCGGGATTCAGCCAAAGGTATTGCAGAAATTGCTGGGACACGCCAGCATTAAAACCACCATGGATCGGTATGTCCATGTGACCACCGATTCCCTTGATCAGGCTGTTCGGCAGTTTGAGAAAAATCGGGTTTCCGATGAAAACGCATGAAACTCAACGCGTAAATGGCGTAAAAATGGCGTAAGAGCCAAAACGCCAAACCCGAAAACCCTTGAAAATACGAGAAAAATCAAAGGAGAATGATCATATATGAAATTAGGTATCGTGGGTCTGCCCAACGTGGGCAAAAGCACCCTGTTTAACGCAATTACTAACGCCGGCGCACAGGCCGCAAA
>CALDMR010000074.1 GCA_937915065.1 uncultured Clostridia bacterium | reverse complement strand
GGCTTTCTCGTACTCGTCCAGTTCCTGTTTCCGCTCCGTCTGCCGTGTCATCTCCTTCACCACCAGGCGGGCATCTGCTGCCGTGTAAGGACAGTGCAGCACCTGTCCGGAACCGACACTGTTGTTTTCCGGCTGGTATGCCTTGATGTGTTCCATGCGGCAGGGCTCATAGCCCCAGGCAAGATCGATCAAAAGCTCGGCATTGATTCCGAACAACCGGTATAACAGTTCTTCATTGTGATAAGCACCTGGCTTTCCAATAGAACCGCGCGCCACATCTCCCATCGTATACATGCCATTGTCCGCAAGCTTCGCCAGATACAGATTGGTTCCGATCCCGGCTGTGGCCGTAAGTCCTGTAACCGCAAAGAATTCCAGTTTGCTTTTTCTGCTAACTTCCAGCCCTGCTTCCGTTCATTTTCTCACTACTGATCCGCTTCGCTTCCCTTGGCCACCGCCCCAATCGGACAGATCTCATAACAGATTCCGCAGCCATCGCAAAAGCATAAATCGATCCGGTAATGTCCCTGACGCGGCACCAGCGCATGAAGTTGGCATTTCTGAGCGCATCGCCCGCAGCGGGTACAGGTGTCCAAAATATAGTATGTTGCTTTTTTCTTGTGGGATTCCATTTCGTTTGTCATTTTGCTGCTCCTTCCTGCAATTTCTTTTCCGAATCCATCCATTCCTGCGCGGTATATTCTTCCACCGCTGTCGTTGTCACCCGTTTTATATGCTTTTCCTTCAGACGCAGATACACAACTTCCCTGAAAACAGTATAACAAACGGAGACAAGCGGAATAAAGATGAGCATCCCCGCAATTCCCATAAGATTTCCGCCGATGGTAACTGCAGCAAGGACCCAGATGGACGGAACCTCCGACCACATGTGGATAGATCAGATTCCCTTCAATCTGCTGAAGCAGCAGAAATACAAGGAGAAACAGCATTGCCTGTTTCGGACTTACTATAAAAATCAGAAAACAGCCCAATGCGCATCCGATAAACGCGCCAAAGATTGGGATCAATGCAGTAAAGGCGATCAGGGTTCCGATCAGCAGTGCATAGGGCATTTTCAAAATGCTTAACGTGACGGCAAACATAAATCTGTAAATCATGCATCACCGTTTCTACTCTCACAAAAAGCTGTTCACTTTTTAATGTACTCATTATTCACAGCCTCCATTTTGTTCTCTTTTTTGTTATTTGGCAACCATTTTGTCCCCCATTGTATTTATATTATTTCATGTAATACTTTTTGTCAATCTTTATTGTGTTTTAGTTCTCATTTTGTTCTTGACAATGTATGTACAATGTATTAGAATAAAAGAAATATGATTGGAGATATTATTATGAATGTCAGTGAAAAAATCAGATATTATAGAGAACTCCGTGGGTTAACTCAACAACAACTTGCGGATTTTTCTGGTATTCCTCTGGGTACACTAAAAAAATACGAAACAGGTAATAGAAATCCCAAACAAGAACCTTTACAACGCATTGCTGATGCCTTACATATTAGTATCACCTCTTTTCAAGACATTCATTTAGAAACCATTGGAGAAGTTGCACCTTATCTATTTGCTATCTCCAAAGTTGGCAAAGTTCAGTTTCATGGTAACAAAGATGCTGATGGAAAATTTGACCTAAATACTCTGACCATATCTTTTGATTCTCCTGTATTAAAACATTTTCTAAAGGAATGGGCAGACAGTAAAGTTATCATCGACCATTTAAGAGATGAAGCTCAATTTTCTCCAGATGAAACAACAAAAGCATTTTTACTTAACCGTGCTGATGAAATTGAGCAAGAATTGGAACTCCGAATGGTTGATTCTCAAATGCTCATACAAAGTGCAAAAAAATAAGGAGCCTTATCGGCTCCTCGCTTGTTTATTCGTTGCATTTTCCTCAAACTGCAAGCATTTTGCAAGCCCAGAAACCTTTGATTTATAAGGCTTCTGGGCTTTATTATACTATTCAAACTCCCTGCAGCCATAACATAATCGTTAAATATTTGATTGCTTTTGGGCTATTTTAATATTCATAATATCCATATTTCATGCCTTATTCACAATTTCCAACCAAACAGGTATCATACGGGTATCACGAATATACTATCCTTGTTTCATATCAACATCTGACACCTTAGAATAAAAATTGTTAATGTAATTATTGATTACCGGTGTATCTATTGCTATCTGTTTTTCT
>CALDMR010000073.1 GCA_937915065.1 uncultured Clostridia bacterium | reverse complement strand
TGTCCCACCTGCGCCGGCATGTTGGCCACCGGATATGGCCTCGATTATGCAGATTCCCCGGAATTGAAACAGATCAGCGACGCCATCAACTCTCCTTACGCAAATCTGGACGCATCCATCGCCTCCATGCTGCCACTGCTGGGTTTGTTGACCCCCGGCCTTTATGTAATTGCAGAGGGGGATAGCTTCCCCGCGGATGGAAACGGCAATTTCTTTTGGGATGTACCGGATGACTTCACCGATGTAAAAGCGACCGGGCCATCCTGGTATGGCAATGATCCGAATTTTGAATTTGCCTACAGCGAGGATGCTCCCGTCTTTCTATATCCCACCCAGCCGCGCACGCGTCTGAATCAGGATCGTGTGCGCTATTACACGCAGCGCTTTGACAAACCAGACTCTTTTCCTAGGGCAATTTCCTTCGCCTGCGCTGCAGGTATTTCCGTTCTGTTAGATGGTCATCACAAGGCCTGTGCTGCCGCACTGCTTGGCCGGCCACTTCCGTGCCTCACGATTTTTCCTTTTAGCGGTTACTCCTATGGCGCAGCGCAACCTGGCTCATCTAAAATAATTCCGGAGTGTGCCCGCTTTGGCCCCTTTACGGCCCCTGTGCGCCAACTGCCTGACAAGTGGCTCCCCCATGCCCCGTGGCAGCAGCCCCTTGATACAAGGCCTCTCCCCCATACCGGGAACCTGATCCGCACCCAAAAATTCCCCCAAGAATACATAGATGCAGGCCGGAATTACCCAACCTGGTATGAGTTTGGCCTAACTACTATTGCCAACATCGGCGATGTCTCCGACGAAGACTTATCCCTTTGGTTGAAAGCACCCTTCAATTACAGTCCTCAACTTCGTGCTGCATTGGTCTATCTCAAGTATCGTCACGATCCCCGTGCGAAAGATGTGGCTTTAAAATGCGCCAATTCATCTGATCGTTGGAGCAAATTGCGCGAAGACGCCTTTCGCTATTTGGCTACTCTCAAAGGAGATCCAGCGGTAGAACAGTACTTCGTAAATTACTTTGTTGATATTGATATTTATTATGAATCCGATGTTCTAAGCGATATAGCAAGCAGTTTTTGGAAATAAGGAACGCCCCGCCCCCGGTATTCTGTCCATTGGGGCGGGGCTTCTTGTGGGTCAGATTTTGGCAGGGCTTTCTGCGGCAGGCGGGGCAGCAGAAAAAAGAAAAGCTCCACAGCATTCGCTGTGGAGCTTTGTGTTGGCGCTACCTATCTTCCCGGGCCGTCTCCA
>CALDMR010000072.1 GCA_937915065.1 uncultured Clostridia bacterium | reverse complement strand
GGTGGAAAAGGTTGCAGCAATCATCAAGCAGCACATCCAGGGCTATGATGTGGATGAGATCTATCTGGTAGGCGGTACCTGCTGCCTGACCGGCATTGAAGATATCATTCAGAAGCGGACTGGTATACCGACACGTAAGCCGAAAAATCCTATGTTTGCAACGCCGCTTGGTATCGCGCTGAATTGCAAACAGGAAGAGATGTATTAAGAAAGGAACCCGGACATGGATTTTTACATCATCAAATCCCCGTCAAAGGGGACCATCGATATTTTAATGCGTCGTAAAGGCTCCAATTCCAAGGAGCTTCCGCCCTATGGCGTGGACGCAGTGGGCCTGGTACAGGGCCGGATGATCGAAATGGTGGTAGCCTCGGATATTGCTGAAAAGGCAACAGGCGTCACTGTGGAAGACATCAAGGGCAGTTGTCCGCAGAATATGATCCTGTTGGCGATTTTCGGCGACACTGCCGCTGTGGAGGAGGCGATGGAGAAGATCCAAAGCCAGATGGAGAAGAAGGGGTAAAAAACCATGTTAACGGCGAAATTGATTGATAATATCTGGGCGACCAGAAAGGCCGAGTGCCTGAATGGATTGAAGTTTATGCTGGCAGAAGTGATCGGCGGCGGCCCTGACCAGGGCAAGCGGCTGATCGTGGTGGATATCATCAGTGCCGGCATTGGTGAACGCGTGATTGTAACGACGGGTTCTTCGGCAAGAAGAATGGTCGGCGATGATTCGATCCCTGTGGACGCCGTAGTGATTGGTATTATTGATGAAGACTGTGAATTTGACGAATAACAGGAGGTGTTCAATATGAGTCTTCTTGAGCAGGTAAAAGAAGCCGGTGTCATCGGTGCCGGTGGCGCAGGTTTTCCGACACATGCAAAGTTGAACTGCAAAGCGGAATACATCCTCATGAATGGTGCGGAATGTGAGCCGCTGCTTCGCGTGGACCAGCAGCTGATGGCAATGTATCCCGATGAGATTATCAAGGGATTTAAGGCCGCCGGCGAACTGGTAGGTGCAGCGAAGGCAATTATCGGCATCAAGGGCAAGCACCATGATGTCATTGAGATTCTGGAAGAACATATCAAAGCATTGGGCGTTGGTGATTACGTCTCCGTGGGCATCCTGCCGGATATCTATCCCGCAGGCGATGAGCAGGTTCTGGTTTACCAGCTGACCGGTCGCGTGGTGCCCGAGGCAGGCATCCCGATCAATGTGGGCTGCGTTGTCATCAACTCCGAAACCTGCCTGAATGTGTATAACGCACAGAACGGCAAGGCAGTTACGGAAAAGTATATCCCCTTGGCCGGTGATATCCCCCAGCGCAAGACGGTGAAGGTGCCTGTGGGTACGCCCACCATCGATGTGCTGAAGATGAGCGGCATTGAAGATTTCAGCGATTACGGCATCATTGCCGGTGGCCCCATGATGGGCCCCCTGCTGGAAGATCTGGGCGGCTTTATCAGCAAGAAGGATAAGGGCTTTATCATCTTGAAGAAGGATCATCCTCTGATCAAGAAAAAGTCTGTGACCTTCGATCAGGCACGGCGCGTGAACCGCTCTGCTTGCGAACAGTGCCGTATGTGCACGGATTTGTGCCCCCGTTTCCTGCTGGGCCACAATATGCAGCCCCATAAGATGATGCGTGTGCTGAGCTATGCTCCCAATGATGTGGAAGCCCAGAAGATCGCATCTCTGTGCTGCCAGTGTAACCTGTGTGAATATTTCTCCTGCCCTGCCAACCTGCATCCGCGTCTGACCAATGCGATTTTCAAGCAGAACATGGCAGAGGCAAAGGTACGCTATCAGCCTACGGAAACAGAGTTCCAGCCGCGTGAAGCACGGAAGTACCGTTTGGTACCCAGCAAGCGTCTGGTTGCCCGCTTGGGCCTGCGTGAGTTTGACCGCCCGGCTCCCTGGACGGAAGAGACTCTGCAGCCCTCCGAGGTGCGCATTGCACTGAGCCAGCATGTCGGCGCTCCTGCAGTTCCCGTTGTTTCCGTCGGCGATCATGTGCAGGCAGGCCAGCTGATCGGCCAGATCCCCGAAGGCGCTTTGGGTGCACCGGTTCATGCCAGCGTCTCCGGTACTGTTACTGAATGTGGAAACAAGTTTATTGTGATAAGGATGGGTTGATATGGCTATTGCAATTGGAATGGTTGAATTTTCCAGTATCGCCCGCGGTATTTACGCGGCCGATCAGATGGTCAAGATTTCCGAAGTCGAGATCGTGACCGCGCAGACGATCTGCCCGGGCAAGTACATCGCTCTGGTCGAGGGTGATGTGGCCGCTGTGCAGGACTCTGTCCACATCGGCGAGAAGTTCGCCGGCGAGTATTTCGTGGACTCCTTGGTGATCCCGAATGTACATCACGGTATTTTCCCCGCAATCACCGGTGCAACGATGCCCGAGCATGTAACGGCACTGGGCATTTTCGAAACCTTCTCTGTGGCTACCATGATCACTGCAGCCGACCAGATCCTGAAGGCTGCCGAGCTGGAGCCCATCGAGATTCGTTTGGGCACTGGCCTGGGCGGCAAGTCCTTCTTCACCTTCACTGGTGATGTGGCTGCCGTGGAAACCGGTGTCGAGGCAGGCTGTGCTGTCGCCGAGGCAAAGGGCCTGATGGTGGATGCAGAAGTGATTCCGTCTCCTTCCGACAGACTCGTGCCCTCCGTGTTGTGAGGTAGCAACATGTGTGGGTGTATGAATAATCTGTAAGAAATATTTTAGGAGGTGAAATTGAAATGAAAAAGTTGGTTTGCGAAAAAGACATTCAGAAACTGGTGAACGAAGGCAAAAAGGTGTGCTACGTGGCTGAGGATACTCTGGTGACGCCCTCCGCTAAGGATGCCGCCAGAACAGCTGGCATTGAGATTTCTTATGGTGAGGAACCCCAGGCTTGCTGCGCAGCTCCGGCGGCAGCTCCTGCTCCCGTCGCTGCTCCTGCAGTGACCGCAGCGGCTCCTGCTCCTGCTGCAGCTCCCGCTGCAATTCCTGCTGAGATCAGCAGTGATATGATTTATCAGGTCCTCAAGACGATGGCGGACAAGGGCCTGCTGGGTGATATGTTTACTGCGACTCCTGCTGCTGCAGATGCACCTTATGTCTGCGAGAAAGACGCTACTGGTCTGAAGGTCGTTCGCGGCAATACCGTCCGGATGGATGAGTTCTTTGAGGGCAACCCCAGAGTGACTTATCAGGAATTGATCGACAAGAACGATTCCAACATCAGCTCCGGTCTGCTGGTTATCGATCATGATACCTATGAGTGGACGCAGAACTATGATGAAAACGACTATGTCATCGAGGGCGATTTCGTAGTTACCATCAACGGCAGAAGCTATACCGCCCATGCCGGCGATTGTATCTTCATCCCCAATGGCGCATCCGTCGTGATGGGCTCCAAGGACTGCTGCTGCAAGGTGTTCTATAACACTTATCCGTCCAACTGGGCAGATTTGATGGAAGAGAACTAAGGAGGAGTAAACGATGCAGGCACTTGGGCTGATCGAGACCAAAGGACTGATTGCGGCTATTGAGAGCGCAGATAATATGCTCAAGGCTGCAGATGTGACACTTCTGGAAAAAACGCATGTAGGCGGCGGACTGGTAACAGTGGCTGTCGTTGGAGATGTGGGTGCGGTCAAGGCTGCAGTGGATGCAGGTGCTGCCGCTGCTCAGCGTGTGGGCGAACTGATTTCCGTGCATGTGATCCCGCGGCCCCACTCCACTTTGGACGGCTTGATTGTGAACGTTCATCCGTTGGCAGTGGATCCTGATCCGGAAGATCCTGATCCCAGTGATCCCGAATCCGGTACGGATTCCGCGGCAGAAGAAGCGCCGCATGTGACTGAAGAAGTGAAGAAGGCCGAAGATGCTGTTGAGAAGATCGAGGAACGCGTGGTCGAACAGACCGTGACAAAGGCTCCGGTCAAGGCTCCCGTAAAAAAGGAAGCTCCCGTGGCGGAGAAATCCGGCAAGGAAGAGCTGACTAAGGATGCGGTTGATGCCTGGGTCCGAGAGTTTGGCCTCGACAAGGCGCTTGCAAAACTCAAGGCTCTGGCCGTCGTGAAACTTCGTCGTCTGGCTCGCGAGTATAAGACGTTCGGTATTACCGGGCGTGCGATCTCGAAGGCTGATAAGGGAATACTGCTTGCAGAATTCCGCGCATATTACGAAAACAACAACTAATCGCAATTTGAATTTGATACTTTGAAAGGAGGAACCAGAATGGAGAACTTTGATTATGATCTGCAATCCTTGCAGGAGGCTCGTAATCTGGCTCGTTTGGGTAAAATCGCAACTGACAAACTGGCTGATTATACGGAGGAGCAGATTGACAAAATTCTGCAGAACATGGTTCGCGTCGCAGAGGAAAACGCTGTGATGCTGGCAAAGATGGCAGTTGAGGAGACCGGTTTTGGTAAGGTTGAGGATAAGACCTACAAGAACCACATGGCATCCACGATCGTATATAATTACATCAAGGATATGAAGTGCTCCGGCATCATCCATGAGGATCCCGTGAACAAGATGATGGAAGTTGCTGATCCCGTGGGTCTGATCATGGGTATCGTTCCTTCCACCAACCCCACTTCTACTGCGATTTACAAGTCCATGATTGCAATCAAGGCTCGTAACGCAATCGTCTTCTCTCCCCATCCCTCCGCACTGCAGTGCACCCTGAAGGCTGCTACGCTGATGCGTGACGCCGCTGTGGCTGCAGGCGCACCTGAGAACGTGATCGGCTGCCTGTCCATGCCTTCCATGGGCGCTACCGATGAGCTGATGAAGTGCAAGGAGACTTCCATGATCATCGCTACCGGCGGCCCCGGTATGGTGAAGGCTGCATACAGCGCTGGTAAGCCTGCTCTGGGCGTCGGCGCCGGTAACTCGCCTTCCTACATTGAGCGTACTGCTGATGTGGCACAGTCCGTCAAGGAGATCCTGGCTTCCAAGACCTTCGATAACGGTACTGTCTGCGCTTCCGAGCAGTCCGTGATCTGCGAAGAGTGCAATCGCGATCAGGTTATCGCTGAGTTCAAGAAGCAGGGCGGTTACTTCATGACCGCTGAGGAGACCGCTAAGGTCTGCAACCTGCTGTTCAAGAACGGCGGCCACAGCATGAGCGCCAAGTTCGTGGGCCGCAGCGCACAGGTCATTGCAACCGCAGCTGGCATCAGCATTCCCGACGGCACCCGCGTGCTGATCGGTGAGCAGCAGGGTGTTGGCGATGGTTATCCTCTGTCCTATGAGAAGCTGACCACCGTTCTGGCATTCTATACCGTCCGCGATTGGCACGAGGCTTGCGAGCTGAGCATGAAGCTGCTGCAGAACGGTATCGGCCACACCATGAACATCCACACCAACGATCCTCAGATCGTTCGTGAGTTCTCCCGTAAGCCCGCTTCCCGTATCCTGGTGAACACCGGCGGTACGCAGGGTGGTACCGGTGCAAGCACTGCGCTGGCTCCCGCATTTACCCTGGGCTGCGGCACTTGGGGCGGCAGCGCCACTTCCGAGAACGTGACTCCCATGAACCTGGTCAACGTCAAGAAGGTTGTCTATGGTCTGAAGGATGTTACCACTCTGGCTCAGAGCGATCCTACCTTCCATCCTGACTTCGGCTGCTGCCGCGGCAGCAACGCAGCAGGCGCTCAGCCTTCTCCCATGCAGTACAGCGGCAGCTGCAACTGCGGCAGTGCAAACCAGGGCATCCCCGCTGCTGACGGCATCGACGGCAAGCAGCTGCTGGATCTGGTCAATGAACTGGTCAACGCTATGAAATCGGGGTCTTGATCGTATGGATAACAAGTATGCAGACGTCATGAATCTCCTGCTGGAGGTTCTTAAGGACAATAAGGGCGGCAACGAGATTCCCGTTGGTATTTCCAACCGTCACATCCATTTGTCCCAGGCAGACCTGGATGCGCTGTTCGGCGCAGGCTATGAGCTGACGAAGATGAAAGATCTGTCTCAGCCTGGTCAGTATGCATGCAAGGAAACCGTTACGGTCGTTGGTCCTAAGGGTGCCATTGAGAAGGTTCGTATTCTCGGCCCCGTCCGCAGGTGATGTGCGTATGTCCGGCGATCTGGCCGGCACCCGTGGTGTGACCCTCGTCGGTCCCAAGGGTTCCGTTCAGACCAAGGAGGGCCTGATTGTGGCTCAGCGCCACATTCACATGACTCTCGCGGATGCTGCACGTCTGGGTGTCAAGGATGGCGACATTGTTGACATTAAGGTGACTGGCAATCGTGGCGGTATCTTCTCCAATGTGGCGATTCGTGCCAACGATTCTTCCGCACTGGAGTGCCATCTTGACACAGAAGAGGCCAATGCTATGGGCCTGACTTCCAAGTCTACCATTACAATTGTTAAGTAAGTAAATTTTAACGTAAATTTATTTTAGGAGGAAACTACAATGATTAAGAACGAAGCTTTGGGTATGATTGAAACCAAGGGCCTGATTGGCTCCATCGAAGCAGCCGATGCTATGGTCAAGGCTGCAAACGTTTACCTGATCGGTAAGGTTCACGTGGGCGGCGGTCTGGTGACCGTTATGGTTCGCGGCGACGTCGGTGCTGTTAAGGCTGCTACCGATGCTGGTGCTGCTGCTGCTCAGCGCGTTGGCGAGCTGATCTCTGTCCACGTTATTCCTCGTCCCCATGTGGAAGTTGAGAGCATTCTGCCCTCCGTCGACAAGGAAGGCGTTAAGTAAGCAACCCTCAGTTAGGCTGCTTCCTGTTTCAGGGTAATAGAAAAGGGCGTGTGCAACAGTGCACGCCCTTTTTCACCCACATGCGATTGTAGGATTCGTCAATAAATACAAAGAAAACCTGCTGTCAATGGGCGAAATAAACAAAAAGCAATGGTTTCCCTATCGCTTCAACTATCTTGTGAAAAAAGAGCAGAGCTCTTTTAGTTTTTTGGCATATTGCCGGGAAACGGTTATTTTAAGATAATGAGGAGGAAAGTTATGAACAAGAAATTGCTTGCATCCTTGGTCGTGGGCTCTATGTGCGTGGCCGCTATGACGGTACCGGCCCTGGCTGCGGATTACATCAAGGGTGAAACCCCCATTTTTGAGGGCGCGGCTACCGGTGCAAACGACGTGACGATCTATAACGATAAGATTGCTGTTTCCTTTGCGGTCGATACCCCCAACTATTGGAACATGACCGGCGGTTCTGTGATGGACATCGGTATCATGGGCGCCGGCGGCAACGAGTATGGTTATGATATGACCAACGATGCTGAGTTCCTGGTGGACCTGTGGACTGCAACCGGCAGCTATAACGGCGAAAACCTGTTGACCGACGTGGACTGCAATGTGCAGACCAACGCTGCCAAGGATACGGTTACCGTGACCATGAAGACCCGCTATTGGGTAGCAGATGCAGATAAAAACGGCACCAACGATGACAAACAGTTTGGCGCCCTGCAGAAGCCTTTGAATGTTACGACAACTTATACTCTGAAAGATGGCAACAACTATGTGACTATGGTGACCAAGGTGGAGAACCCCGCTTCCAACAAGGTGACCTATGCCCATATGTACAGCGGCTATTCCGTCAGTACTTTGGCCCAGAGCATGTTTGGTCCTTTCGGTTTCTATCCCGATATCAAGACCACTTATCTGGCCATCGGTATGGATGAGCGCGTGCAGGAGCCTCTCGGTGAGTTCGTTGCTACTTACAGCAAGGACTATGCCGTGTCTGTCCAGCTGGACGATGCAGACTCCTACAAGGGTTCTTCCGGTTACAAGGATGTCTACAAACTGCGCGACATCGCACCCGGTAAGAGCGAGACCTATGTAGGCGAACTGCTGGTTTCCGGCGAGAGCGAAACTGCATCCATCATCAACCGTTACATTGAGCGCGAAAACATCAAGGACGCTGCTACCTTGAGCGGCACTGTGACCGACGCCAACGGCAAGCCCGTGGAAGGCGCTTATGTGATCGTGAAAAAGCAGGGTAACTATTATCAGACCGCAGATTCCGCTGCTTACACCAACAGCAAGAATGCTCCGGCCGACACCCTGGTTTCCAACATGCAGCCTTTGGCATGGGATATCACCGATGCCGAGGGTAAGTATTCCTTCAACCTGCCCAAGACCGGTTGGAATGACGGCACTAAGAACATTTCCGGCAACGGTGACTATACCTATAAGCTGAAGGTTGAGGCTGCTGGTTTCACTTCCGTTGAAACGGATCTGATCGAGCTGAAGGACAACATGACCCAGGATCTGAAGGTCGAGCAGGGCGCTCAGGTGACCCTGAAGGCCGTGGACGAGAAGGGCAATCCTGTTCCCTTCAAGGTCGTGATCTCCGGTATGACTTCCGAGATGAAGACTCTGGGCGGCGCTGTGTTCTTCTCTGACTCCCAGGCAAAGGATCGCTATGGCCTGAACTTCAATATGTCTCAGGCTGAAGACATTACCTTCACTGCCACTTATGGCGGCGGCTATACCTCCAAGCCCGTGGAATTCAAGACCGATGTGACTGCTGACGGTGTGAACCACACCTTTGTGATCAAGCAGGAAATCGATCCCAAGGCCGAGGGCTGGTATGCCATGGATAACCACAACCACTCCGACTTCGGCGATGGTTCCACCAGCATTGAGGATCTGTACAGCATTCAGATCGCTGAGCAGCTGGACTTCAACGTGGTGACCGACCATGACTCCCGCGTACACAACCAGGAAATGTATGACATGGCCAAGGCTGATGGCCGCGTGTTTATTTCTGGTGATGAGATCTCCCCGGGCTGGGGCCACTGGAACATTCTGAACATTCCCTTCGGTTCTTCCGATGAGATGAAGCTGAGCCCCATCAATCCTTCTGAAGCTACTCCTCAGGATATCATTGCCATGGGCCGCGGCTTTGACAACGCTATTGTCAACCTGAACCATCCCTACAGCGACTATGGTTATCTGAGAAACCAGGAGAGCGTGAAGGGCGGCCTGGATAAAGGCTGGGACGGCTTTGATCTGTTGGAGATCCAGTCTACGCTGGATCTGACCGGTATGGATAAGCTGAGCGCTGCTGAGTGGAAGAAGATCGACCTCCAGCACCTGAACAAGACCATTCCCGCAGACTATGCAAACCAGGATATGCGTACCCTGATTTCTGCTATGGCATTCTGGAATGAAGGCATTCCCAAGTATCTGAATGCTGGTTCCGATGCCCATGATGCGCATTCCACCACCCTGTATTCTGGCTATATCCGTCTGTATGCTCAGATGGATAAGTATGATCTGAACACCTATCTGGATGCCCTGCGCGCAGGCCATGACTACATTACTATGGGCCCGATCATGTTCCCCGATGAGAAGAACATGTTTGGCGAAACCATGACTGCCAAGGCTGGCGACGAACTGAAGCTGAAGCTGGATATTCAGTCCGTCAACGGCATGGATAAGGTTTACCTGTGGAGAAACGGCGTTTGCATTGGTGTGCAGGATCTGAAGGGCACCACCGATCGCACCGAGGTTGTGTTCAACACCACGGCTGCCGGCGGAAAGCATGTTTGGTACAGCTTCACCGCAGTGGATTCCAAGGGCAAGTGGGCTGTGACCAACCCCATTTGGCTGAAGAGCGAAGGCGGCTTTGCTGACGTGCTGCCCGAAGCATGGTACTTCAATGCTGTGATGGATCTGAACAACAAGGGCCTGATGAACGGCACCGGCGACGGCACCAACTTCAGCCCCAATGCACAGCTGACCCGCGGCATGGCTGCAACGGTTCTGTATCGTATGTCCGGCGAAACCACCGGCGTTGCAGCAGAAGCTGCAAAGACCTTCAGCGATGTGGCTGCCAACCAGTGGTATGCAGCTGCGGTTGACTGGGCTGCCGATAACAATATCGTGACTGGCTACCAGGGCAAGTTCAACCCCAATGCCAATATCACGCGCCAGGATCTGGCAACGATGCTGTATCGTTATGCACAGTTCAAGAAGGACGACACCAGCAAGACAAATGATCTGGCTTCCTTCAGCGACAAGGGCGCTGTGGCCTCCTATGCCAATGCTGCTATGCAGTGGGCAGTGGGCGACGGCATCATCTCCGGCCGCGCCGGCAACAAGCTGGCTCCCAGAGCACAGACCAGCCGTGCGGAGTTTGCCGCAATGGTGAGCCGCTACCTCGCTTGAGGATCGGCTGACAAACAGGATCATTTCTGATCTGCATGTCATTCAAAATCCCCGGACCCAACAGGGTCCGGGGATTTTTTTGCGCGGTCAGTCTGTAAAAATTGAAAAATTTAGTGATTATTCCAGATTCAGAAATCATTTTTTGACAATTCTATCAGAAAAACAGAAGATTGCACAAAGGAAAAAATTTATTTTGTGCAACCTCATGATTCTGCAAAATCAATATTGTATTTTTCGGATTTTATATTAAAATAGAGCATAGATATAAGCGAATTTTTGCAGTATTTTCGGCCATTTCGTCGTTTTCCTGCAAAAAGGGCAGCGGTAAAAGGGGGGCGTGAAGGTGTCGGCACGGGAAAAGCAGAAAATTGAAGAGGTACTCAATGCTGACTTTTACAGCCGGTACAGCGGTCTCCTGGCCTTGAGCGATCTTGCGATCATGATTGTGGATCCGGAGGGGAAGATCCTGTATGAGTTTATTCCCACACCAGACTTCTGTAAATACGTTTGTCAAGCGGATCAGCATGTGGTTTGCCGCGCTTGCCTGGAAGCTATGCACAGCGGAGATGCGAACCGTTTTGTGTGTCCCAATGGACTGATCAATATTGTGGTTCCGATTACAGAGGACGATTTCCCGGTGGCCTATGTGATCGGCGGCCGGGTTTACAGCCAGGAAACAGAGTACCAGAAATATATGCTGGATATTCCCAAACTGGCCCAGCAGCACCATCTGGATGCGGAATTTGTGGCAAAGACCTGTTCCATGCTCAAAACTACGGAAAAGGATAAAATCGATGCCCATGAGCAGCTGTGCACCTATATTGCGGAGAGCATTTCGCGGACGCTGAATGACGGGCTGCAGGAAGTTTCCATGCAGTCCATTGAGAAGGATATGCTGGAGAAAAAGATCATTGACCTGGAGGCGAAAAACAATTCGCTGATGGTCAACCCGCATTTCCTGTTTAATACGCTCAACTGTATTGCGCGGATCGCCTATTTTGAACATGCGCCGAAGACAGAAGAACTGATTTATTATCTATCCGATCTGCTGCGCTATAATGTGCAGAATGGGCAATCTCTGCACACGATTCAGGCCGAATTGGATAATATTGAAAAATATCTTTATATCCAAAAGGCGCGCTTCCAGTCCCGGCTGCAATATTCCATCAATGTGGCGGAGCATATTCGAGCCTGCCGCATTCCGAACATGGTGCTGCAGCCGGTGGTGGAAAATGCGCTGATTCACGGTATTTCTCCAAAACGCGACGGCGGAAAGATCGATATTTACGCAGAGAACCAGGGCGAAAAGATCACCATTTTCGTGGTGGATAACGGCAACGGCTTCCCGAAAGAGGTGTTGAAGCGCCTGAAAGAGAAGGACGGAGCCGGCAGCGAAATGGGGCTGCGGATCACGGATAAGCGAATCAAGCAATATTACGGCGAAGACTACGGTCTCGAAATCGTTAAGTCTGATTACAGTGGAAGCACTGTTTCAATCACGATTTCCAAGAGCCTGATAACGAGGTGACAAGCGTGCATTCCATTATGATCGTTGAAGACGAGGAACTGGAACTGGAATTTATTGAAGCGGTGATTCAAGAGGAGCTGCAGCCGGAGGACAGCGTGATGACGGCCAATACCGGCGTCCAGGCGGTGCGGCTGGCCAAGAGACGCCATCCCGATATCATTATTATGGACATTATGCTGCCGGAAATGGACGGCTTGGAGGCCATTGAGGAGATTCGGAAATTTGATCCTGAGGCCTGTATCAGCATCCTGTCGGCATACAGCGATTTTCGCTTTGCGCAGCGGGCCATTAGTCTGCGTGTGTTTGAATACATGCTCAAGCCTGCCAAGCCATCGGATTTTAAGGCGCTGCTTAAGCGCATGATGGAAAGCGTGGAAGAAGATCGGGTGCACGAAAAGGGCAGTACGGCGCAGATCGCTGCGGAAACAATTCATAAAAGCAGCAGCGCTGCCGGCGGGCAGCAGTCTTTTGTGGAAGAATCTGTGCGCTATATCCAAAAGCACTTCAAGGAGCGCTTAACGCTGCAGATGGTGGCTTCGCGGGTCTATATGAATGCGCAGTATTTTTCCCGGGTATTTAAGCGGGAAACCGGCGTAACGTTTACGGAATATGTGAACACACTCAAGATTCAATATGCCTGCAAGCTGTTGGAAACCACCAACTACCCGGCTTATCGGATTTCCAGTGAATGCGGCTTTACGGATCCGTCCTATTTCAACCGCGTGTTTTTTGCGCAAATGAATATGACGCCGAAAAAGTATAAAAAGATTTCCCGCATGGCCCAGGAGGGCATTGAGGATCAACAGGAATGAGAACAGCGCATACCCGCGCAGCGGGCATGCGCTGCTTTTTTATACAGAAAACCGGCCCCGCTGCTGTTGCAGTGGGGCCGGTTTGAACCATCGCACGCCATGGCTGTTTTCCGAATGGGGGGTAGGAGGTAAAATTCGGATTGGAAAAAGTATGGGGTGATCATGGAGTGTGCAGAATCAA
This sequence comes from uncultured Clostridia bacterium, assembly GCA_937915065.1. Lineage (GTDB taxonomy): Bacteria > Bacillota > Clostridia > Oscillospirales > Oscillospiraceae > Pseudoscillospira. Next base: position 4,493 of record CALDMR010000072.1, on the reverse strand, counting down.
TCAATTCTGCAGGAACCGTTCCGGTGAAACGGTCATAAATAAGGCGAAAAAGCACAAACGGCGCTGTTAAGTCACTGCGGAAAGCAGACTGCATCATAATACGGGACTGCACTTGCTTTTGCCGCAGTACAGTTTAGCTGTGTCATTAGTATAAATTGGATGAAACGCAGATTCTTGCAAAAATCAAATCTGATTTCTGCATTTCTGTGACTTGTTCACGGGGAGAGTTATACTTTTTTGAAATTCTGTAAAATAATGGAGAATAGCGGAAAAAAACATTGCAAGGGCTAAACTGCTGCGGAAAATCAAAGAAAAAGATACAGATTATACAATCAAGATAAAATAATGCAATGATTGGAAAAGGAGAATAGAAATATTGCAAAAAGGACTTCCGTTTTGTATAATGTATCCAAAAGGCAATCTGATACAATAAAACTGTATGAAAAGGAGCGTTGCAGCTGCGGGTTTATCTGCGGCTTTAAAGGAGGTTTTCGCCATGACAGGAATGGATTTGGCAAAAGCATATTATGAAACCTATGGCAAGCGCATGCTGGAAGAAGAATTTCCGAACTATGTGGGCCGCGTAGCTGCTGGTTTGGCGGGAGAAGGATCGGAGTGCTTTGGCTTTGACGATGCGATTTCCCGGGATCACGATTTTGGCCCCTCGTTTTGCCTGTGGCTGACCAAAGAGGACTATCAGGTCGTGGGTGAAGCAATGCAGCGGGCCTATAAGGCGCTGCCTAAGGATTTCTATGGGTATCCCCCCCGAAAGGAAGAGCCCTATGGCGGCGAACGGGTGGGCGTCCTTTGTATTGATGATTTTTACCGCCGCCAGATCGGCCGGGCCAATGCGGACTTTTCCATGATGGAGTGGCTCCATGTGCCCGAAACCCGCTTTGCCACAGTGACCAACGGCAAGGTGTTTACAGATCCCCTGGGCCAGTTTACCGCGATTCGTGAAAAGCTGCTGGCCTTTTACCCGACGGATGTGCGCCTGAAGAAAATGGCGGCCCGGGCGGCAGTGATGGGGCAGGCCGGCCAGTATAACTATGCCCGGTGTATGCGCCGCGGAGAAACAGTGGCTGCGGCCCATGCGCTGAATGAATTTGTGATCAACACGATCTCTATGGTGTTCCTGATCAACAAGCGCTACATGCCTTACTACAAGTGGATGCACCGCGCTATGCTGGATCTGCCGGTGCTGGGGCAGGAAGTAGGCGGTTTGCTGAAGGAATTGGTGGAGAATGGCGTGAGCATGGATGCATGGGACTGCGAAGTGTTGGAAAATGCGCCCCAGGCCCTCAACAGTGCGGATCGCAATGTTTTGCTGATCGAGCAGATCTGCCGTCTGGTGGCAGAAGAGCTGCGCCGGGAAAACCTTTCCTCGGAAACCAACAGCTTTATTACGCTGCACGGAATGTCGCTGATGTCCCGTATCCGCGATCCGCAGATCCGGTCTCTGCATTTGATGGAAGGATGAAGGTGAGCGGATGAGATCGATTGCAGAATTGATTTTAAAGGAATGGAACCAGTTCCAGAAGGTGCAGAACGAAGGCGGACGGGCGTCCTGCCAGAATCACATGAAAGAGTTTGCGATGAACCGCCTGGCCCAGTTCCTGACCTGGAGCGATGAAATGCGGGAAAGCTATTATCAGGATCTGGAGGAAGCCGAGGGCTGCGATTGGAATTTGCTGACGGAGAAATATGCCCGCATGATGCGCTATACGGCGCCCGCCCAGTATGCAGCCCTGTGCAACCGGCTGCCGGTGATTTCCGAAAATAAAGAGCGCCTGGTGGAGCAGATCGTAGCGCTCCAGGTGACCTGGCAGCAGGAATACACCCGGGCATATCCCAAGGTGTCCCGCGGATCGCGGCCCACCAGCAGCGGCAGCGATGCAGACTATGTGACCAGTTTTGAAACATATCTCCGCTGTGAGCTGTATACCTATTCCGAGCGCACGCTGGAAGCTTATTTGCGCCACGCCCGGGACTTGGAAAGCCGCGGCGTCAATATGACGATTCTGAACCTGGAGTTTATGGCCAGGCTGTATGGCTTTTCCAGTCTGCAGGAAATGGAAAATAAAAGCCGCTGAGCGGCCTGTGAAACAGGATCATCGAACCGGCAGGGGAAGCTTCCCCTGCCGGTGTTTTTTTGCTGAAAGCGATAGGAAATATTTCTCGAAATGTAAAGAGAAAGGCTGAAAAAAGATTGGTTTTTGACAGAAATGACAAAAGAAGGCCTTTGGAGGAAAGCAGAATGGGTATATTACCGAAAATGCGTAAAAATGCAAAAAAAACTACCCAAAGGGAGGTTGGAAAGTATATAATAAAGGCTAATATCGTTCGCTTTATCAGACAGACTTGATAAAGTGCGCGATCATTCTCGGAAGTTTCGGCTTCCCTGGCTGCCTTGAGGAAGAGGGCAGCATATCTTAATAAGGAGACGATGAAAATGAAGAAGACACTGAGCGTACTTCTTGCTGGCGCCATGCTGGCCGGTGTGCTGGCCGGCTGCGGCAACGGAAACAGCAACGACGGCAGCGCCGACAACAGCGGCGAAAGCAACGCAGCGGGCACTGCTTTCAAGATCGGCGGTACCGGCCCTCTGACCGGCCCCGACGCAATTTACGGCAATGCTGTGAAGAACGGCGCAACAATCGCTGTGGAAGAGATCAATGCCTTGGGCGGCATGCAGTTCGAGCTGAGCATCCAGGATGACGAGGGCGATCCCGAAAAGGCAAACAACTGCTATAATACGCTGAAGGACTGGGGCATGCAGCTGTCTCTGGTGGCTACCACCTCCAAGCCCGGCGAGGCCATTTCGGTGAACCACAACGATGACCGCATTTTCGGCCTGACGCCTTCTGCTTCCTCTGTGGCAGTGACTGAAGGTAAGGACAATGTGTATCAGATGTGCTTTATCGACCCCGATCAGGGCGTGAAGGCAGCTGACTATATTGCAGCCAACAACCTGGGTAAGAATATTGCCATCATCTATAAGAACGACGATGTGTACTCCACCGGCATTTACGAGAAGTTTATTTCCGAGGCGGTTACAAAGGGGCTGAATGTGGTATCCACCGGTACCTTTACGACGGCATCTCAGACGGACTTCAACGTGCAGCTGAACGAGGCAAAGACCGCTGGCGCAGACCTGCTGTTCCTGCCGATCTATTATCAGCCCGCTTCTCTGATCCTGGCCCAGGCCAAGGCCATGGGCTTTGAGACCAAGTTCATCGGCGTGGACGGCATGGACGGTATCCTGACCCTGAAGAACTTCGACACCACTCTGGCTGAGGGCCTGATGCTGCTGACACCCTTCAACCCCAGCAGCGAAGACGAGCGCACCCAGAGCTTCGTGCAGAAGTATCAGGAGCAGTTCGGCGATACACCCAACCAGTTTGCAGCAGATGCTTATGACTGCGTGTATGCCTATTATCAGGCTCTGACGGCTGCCAATGCCACGCCGGATATGTCTGCCGAAGAGCTGTGCGGCCTGATGATCGAGCAGTTCTCCACCATGAGCTTTGAGGGCCTGACCACCGGCGGTGCAGCAGCTACCTGGGATGCTTCCACCGGCCGCGTCAGCAAGGTGCCTTCGGGCGTTGTGATCAAAGACGGCATTTATGTCGGCATGTGATCTGCTGCGCTGCAGCGGACCCAATTGCAATGAATCTGCAAGGGTGCAGGGGAGGAGCCGCGAACAGGCGGTTCTTCCCCGCACTTTTATTCCCGCATGAAAAAAGAAATAAGAATCCATAAAAGAGATTGAATAAGGTAGAAGAAGATTTGAGGTGTGCTCCATGATAAACTATTTGATCACCGGCATCAGTCTGGGCAGCATTTACGCCATCATAGCCCTGGGCTATACCATGGTTTACGGTATTGCGAAAATGCTGAACTTTGCCCATGGCGATGTCATCATGATCGGCGGCTATATGTGCTTTTGCGCCACGGCTTACCTGGGCTGGCCCGCGCCGATGGGCATTCTGCTGGCCATCGTTGTCTGCACGGTTCTGGGCGTTGTGATTGAGCGGACGGCTTATAAGCCTCTGCGCAGCGCGCCGGCGCTGGCTGTGCTGATCACAGCCATCGGCGTTTCCTATTTCCTGCAGAATGCGGCGCTGCTGATCTGGAGCGCAAACCCCGTTTCCTTTACCTCTGTGGTGGGCATGGGCGCCATTGAAGTGGGCGGCCTGCGGATCTCCCATGTTACTTTGGTGACGATTGTGGCCTGCTTGATCATTATGGCTGCGCTGATGCTGTTCACCAGCAAGAGCAAAATGGGCACCGCCATGCGGGCCGTGAGCGAGGACAAGGGCGCGGCTCAGCTGATGGGTATCAATGTCAATACAACGATTTCTGTTACCTTCGCCATTGGTTCCGGCCTGGCGGCCATCGCCGGCGTGCTGATGTGTTCGGCCTATCCCATGCTGCATCCCACTGTGGGCGCCATGCCTGGTATCAAGGCATTTACCGCCGCGGTGTTCGGC
>CALDMR010000071.1 GCA_937915065.1 uncultured Clostridia bacterium | reverse complement strand
CCCACGCCTCGACCGAATGCGGCCCAAAGGGCCGCAGAGCACCGTATTAGACACGAAAAATCGATCAGCGCAGAACGGGCACATTGTACCGCCCGCTGAGCGTCAGCGGCGCAAGAGGGGAAAGGCATGCGAAAGATGCTCCAATTTTTGACACAATTTGTGATGAGATACGGCTCTATTAGAAGTACCCCGCCCATCGCAAAGCCCCTCCATCCCCCGTACTATCCGGGGTTCTTAGGGGTAAGGGCGTTTCGCCGGCCAGGCGCAGCGAAGCGGAGCCGCAGTACGGCGGGCAGCCCGTCCCCTAAGCGATTCTTTCGCCCCTTTCTGATCGATCAGAAAGGGGCCGCCCGTCCGGGGCGCGCAGCCCCGGCTCAAAGGATATTGCCCACATCGACCACGGAAAATCCGTGTCCCACAAAAGCTGACGCTTTTGCGGGAACCCTGTTTTTACTTTGCTTCGGGCAGAATCAATCTGCCCTGCGCCAAGGCTTTGCCTTCGGCAAAACCTTGCACGGCGCTGCCGCGCCGCCCCGCCCGGCGGGGCCCCGGCGTGGATTTTCCTGAGGAGGTTTTTTTATGACAAAACAACAAGACCATATCCGTAACTTTTCCATCATTGCCCACATCGACCACGGAAAATCTGTGTCCCACAAAAGCTGACGCTTTTGCGGGAACCCTGTTTTTACTTTGCTTCGGGCAGAATCAATCTGCCCTGCGCCAAGGCTTTGCCTTCGGCAAAACCTTGCACGGCGCTGCCGCGCCGCCCCGCCCGGCGGGGCCCCGGCGTGGATTTTCCTGAGGAGGTTTTTTTATGACAAAACAACAAGACCATATCCGTAACTTTTCCATCATTGCCCACATCGACCACGGAAAATCCACGCTGGCGGACCGGCTGATGGAAAAGTGCGACGCGGTGAGCCAGCGCGAAATGTCCAGCCAGCTGCTGGACAACATGGACCTGGAACGGGAGCGGGGCATCACCATCAAGGCCCGGGCGGTGAAACTGTCCTACCGAGCCCAGGACGGCGAAACCTATGAACTGAACCTGATCGACACCCCGGGCCATGTGGACTTTAACTACGAAGTCTCCCGCTCCCTGGCCGCCTGCGAGGGGGCCATCCTGGTGGTGGATTCCTCCCAGGGCGTGGAGGCCCAGACCCTGGCCAACACCTACCTGGCCCTGGAGGCAGATCTGGAGATCCTGCCCGTGTTCAACAAGATCGATCTGCCCGCCGCCGACCCGAAAAAGGCCAAGCAGGAAGTGGAGGACATCATCGGTCTGGTGGCCGAGGGCGCGCCGGAGATCTCCGCCAAGCAGGGCCTCAACATTGAGGACGTGCTGGAGGACATCGTGGCCAATGTGCCCGCCCCCACCGGCGACCCCAACGCCCCCCTGCGGGCGCTGATCTTCGACAGCCAGTACGACCCCTATGTGGGCGTCATCGTTTATTTCCGCGTAATGGAGGGCACCCTGAAAACCGGCATGGAGGTGCGCCTGATGGCCTCCGGCGCCGAATATGAAGTGCTGGAATGCGGTTATCTCAAACCCCTGGGCATGGAAAAGACGGACGCCCTGATGGCTGGCGAGGTGGGCTATTTCACCGCCAGCATCAAAAACGTGGCCGACACCCGGGTGGGCGACACCATCACCGAGGCCCAGCGCCCCGCCGCCGACCCCCTCCCCGGCTACAAGGCCGCCCAGCCCATGGTCTACTGCGGCATTTACACCGAGGACGGCAGCAAGTATCCCAACCTGCGGGACGCCCTGGAAAAATTGCAGCTCAACGACGCTTCCCTCTCCTTTGAACCGGAATCCTCCGCCGCCCTGGGCTTCGGCTTCCGCTGCGGCTTTTTGGGCATGCTCCACATGGAGATCATCCAGGAGCGGCTGGAGCGGGAATTCGACCTGGATCTGGTGACCACCCTGCCCTCGGTCATCTACGACGTGGTCAAAACCGACGGCACCACCGTTCATGTGGATAACCCCCACAACTACCCCGACCCGGCGGAGATCGCGGAGGCCTACGAGCCCTATGCCAAGGTCTCCATCATCACGCCCCCGGAATACATCGGCAACATTATGCCCATGTGCCAGGAGCGCCGGGGCATTTATAAGGACACCCAGTATCTGGACACCAACCTGGTGGAGCTGCACTACGACATGCCCCTGGGCGAGATCATCTACGACTTTTTCGACGCCCTGAAGGCCAAAACCCGGGGCTATGCTTCCCTGGACTATGAAATGGACAACTACCGCGTCAGCGATCTGGTGAAGGTGGATCTGCTGCTCAACGGCGACCAGGTGGACGCCCTCAGCTTTATCGCCCACCGGGAAAAGGCCTATCCCCGGGCCCGCCGCATCTGCGAAAAGCTGAAGGAGAATATCCCCCGCCAGCTTTTCGAGATCCCCGTGCAGGCCGCCATCGGCGGCAAGGTCATCGCCCGGGAAACGGTGAAAGCCATGCGCAAGGACGTGCTGGCCAAGTGCTACGGCGGCGACATCACCCGCAAAAAGAAGCTCCTCGAAAAACAAAAAGAGGGCAAAAAGAAAATGCGCTCCCTGGGCAGCGTGCAGCTTCCCACCGAAGCCTTCATGGCCGTTCTCAAACTGGACGAAGAATAAACCCGCATTTTCGTTTGCCCATCGGCGCAAGTGCGCCGTACAAGGGTTTTGCTTCAGCAAAACTCTTGGCGCAGGGGCAATTCACTTGCCCCGGAGCTGTTTTAATCAGGGTTCCCGCAAAAGCCCGGCTTTTGTGGGACGGGCAAAAAGAAAATGCGCTCCCTGGGCAGCGTGCAGCTTCCCACTGAAGCCTTCATGGCCGTTCTCAAGCTGGACGAGGAATAATGAAACACAAAACAGCAAAGCGGGCCGTCCAACAGGCGGCCCGCTTTTTCCGGCTTTCCACAAAATGATTTATTCCGTCCCCGGCGCCGGTTCGGGGCCGTCCGGGTTCTTGCCCTGGATGCGCTTCAAAATGCGCTTTTCATGGCGCGCAGAAGCCACACCGAGTCGGCGCTGATAGAGCAGCACAATTTCATCAAGGCAGTGCGTGTCATCCAGATCCGGATCATCGAGCACCATCAAAATGTCCTGAAGCAAATCCACAGCCTCGTCATGTACCTGACTGTGCAAATCGGCCAGATCAAATTCCTTTAGGCAGCGGTAAAAGCTGCGTCCCAAAGCACGGTATTGGATATTGTTTTCCACGGTATCCGGCTCATCCGGCACAAACAGACGCATGACAGTATGCTCTCCTTCCCGGTGTTTGACAACCCAAAGCAGTAAAATATTGAATACTTATATTATACTTTGTTTATACTTAATTTCAACTAATATCAACATAATAAGTATAAACTATCCTCATCAAAGTATGTTGGAGTTCTGATATGAGCAAAAATAAGCATTTAGGACTGTCGATCGACCCGGAAACGCACTATAAGCTGCATTATATGGCCAAATATGAGGGTCGCTCCGGCAACGGCGAAGTGCTGTATCTGATCCGTCAGGCCATCCGGGAATTTGAACAATGCCACGGCGAAATTACGCTGCCGGCACAGCAGGACGCCCCTCGCGATTGAAAACGCGGAGGGCGTTTTAACTACCCCGCTGCGGGGCGGGTTTTTTCTCCCCTTGAAAGAGGGAAGAGCGGTTATGCCCCACATTTCTTTTTCTCCCGCGAGAGAAAAGGAAATGTGCCGATCCCCGCGCCAGGAGCCCCGCCTCCCTCAATTGCGCTCTGAAAAACGCCTGCGGGAAAAGCTGAGAGACCAGGCCGCCTGCATCAAAACCGTGATCAAGGCGGGCTACCAGCTGGAGGGATGAAGCCATGAAAAGCAAGCATGAAACTATGAAAGGTAAGCATTGCCGCCGGGCCATGCCGTCCATTACCGCCCTGCTGGCCCTTTCCATCCTGGGCCCCTGGCTGCTGGCCATGGTCTGCCTTACCCTGGTCACCGCCCAGGAATTATACGACAAGCTGTATGACGCCAGCCGCGATTTCCCCGCCGCCGTCAGCCAGCAGAGCGGCCTTGATGCTTTTTACGACCCCGCCGCCCCGCGATACGGCGCCCAGCACACCCAGCCGGATCTGCTGGAATATCAGATGCTGAACGCCATCGCCCAAAACGGCAAAAAAAGCCTGAACAGCGGGGGCGCTTACGGCAGCAGCCCTGTCACCCGGCCCAAGCTGCTCCGCGATCTCTCCTATCCCATGGAAACGGCGGTGCTTTTTTACGACGGGGCGGGAAACCTGTACCACAGCAGCGGCGAAGATCTGCTGTTTTTCCCCTATTACACCCAGGCCGAATGGGACGCCGGGGCGGATGATACCGCCGCCCACCGCTTCAGCTGGATCGACATCAGCCGGGGAAAGGACGCCCCCGCCCATGAGGACGATCCCTACCTGCTGCTGCGGAACATCCAGCAAGGAACCGGCAGCCTGTACGACATAGACGCCCTCCGCATCACCGGATATTTTGAGGGCACGGAGCTGAAGCCCCTGGAGATCCAATATGTCACCAAAACCAGGGTGCTCCAGACCCTGGACAGCACCGGCCAGTTATCCACAGGCCAGAACAACCGATCTTACCTGCTGTCCGACGTGGACAGGACGGGGCTGCTGGAGTGGGATGCCCTGCCCCTTCCCGGCGGAGACGGGCAGGGCCGGGAAGTGGTCACCGTTTATGCCGTGAACCCCCAAATGTGGATACCCCAGAACAGTCCCCAGACCTATTACGGCAGCTCCTACGACAGTCTGACGGCCCTGGCCCGGGAAATAGACTTCTCCGACCCCGCCCCTTACAGCAGAGGCCTGTTTTCTCTGAACGATCTGCTGCTGTTTGATGTGCATCCTTTCTGCGATTTTTCCACAGAGGGCACTTCCGTTGAATTCTTTCAAGTGACCGCCATCCGCAGCCACCCCCTGACCTGCGCCCTCCGGGCCCTGGCGAATCTCTATCTGCTGACGGGGCTCCTTGTTCTGGCCCTGTTCTGGCTGGTTCGCCGCCGCATCCGGCGGCGGCTGGTGGTTCCCGTGGCGGAGATCGCCGCCGCCATGGAGGAAAACTGGCGGCCCCTCTATCCCTCCGCCGCCTTTCCCTGGGCCGAGGCCGACGCTCTCCGCGCCGCGTATCGGGCCGAGGGAGACCGGCGGCAGCAGCAGGACAACGAGGTGACCCGCCTGACCACGGCCCTGCACTATGCCGAAACTGCCGAGGAAAACCGCCGCCGCATGACTTCCCACATCGCCCATGAACTGAAAACGCCCCTGGCCGTGATCCACAGCTATGCCGAGGGGCTGAAAGAACACATCGCCGAAGAAAAGCGGGAGCGGTACATCGATGTGATCCTGGCCGAAACCCAGCGCACCGACGGCATGGTGCTGGAGATGCTGGATCTGTCCCGGCTGGAGGCGGGCCGGGTGAAGCTGGCCCGGGACGACTTTTCCCCCCTGGCCCTGACAAAGGCCGTTTTTGAAAAGCTGGAACCGGCAGCCCGGGCAAAGAACCTGCAGATCACCTTTGCCTTTCCCCAGGACTTTACCATTACGGCGGACGAGGCCCGCATGGGTCAGGTCATCGAAAACTTTGCATCCAACGCCGTGAAATACACGCCCCCGGGGGGCCGCATCACCGCGGAGATTCAAAGGGGCCGGAAAAGCCTGGTCTTTTCCCTGGAAAATAACAGCCCGCCCCTGGCAGCAGAAACCCTGGAGCAGATCTGGGAACCCTTTTACCGGGCAGACACGGGCCGGGAAGAGGGCACCGGCCTGGGCCTGGCCATTGCCAAAAGCATCGTGGAGCTCCACGGGGGCCGGTGCTTTGCCCGAAACACCCCCGGCGGCGTCTGCTTCGGCTTCACTTTGGACACCGACCGGCAGAACCCGTAGCGGGCCGGGTTTTCCACCGGCGGCCCCCAGCCCCCGGCAGCTCTGCTCTCTAAATCTGTTTTCAGCAGCAAAAAAGCGCCCCGGCCATCGGCCGGGACGCTTTTTTTCATTGAGATCAACAAGATCAACCGGGCGGTCAGCCGTTCTGATGGCTGCGGCCGCCGGTGCGCTGGCTGCGCTCGTAGTGCACCACCACGCGGCGGTTCGGCTCGGTGCCGATGGAGGCGGTAGACACGCCTGGATACTCCTGCAGGGCGCTGTGGATCACATGGCGCTCGTAAGCGTTCATGGGCTCCAGCGTCACATTGCGGCGCAGGCGCACCACTTTGCCCGCCACCTTGTGGGCCAGGGCTTCCAGGGTCTGCTCCCGCTTGGCGCGGTAATTCTCGGCATCCACATGGATGCGGATGCGGCGGTCTGCGCCGTGGTTCACGGCGTAGTTGGTCAGCTGCTGGATGGCGTCCAGGGTCTCGCCCCGGCGGCCGATCAGCTGGCCCAGATGGTCGCCCTCCAGGATGACCTTATAATGGCCCTCCTCGGACAGGTAGACCCGGGCCACGGCATTGCTGTCCAGGTGCTCCATCAGACCCTGCAAAAAGGCGCGGATCTGCTGGGATTTTTCATCCTGCACCTCTTCGCCCAGGGCGGCCTCCGCAGGGGCGGCCTTTTCGCAGGGGCAGGCTGTTTTCTTCCCGGCGGCGGGGACGGCGGCAGGAGCCGCAGGCTGTTCCTTCGGTTCTTCCTTCGGCTGCTCCGCTTCGTCGGGGACTTCATAACTCACGCGGATGCGGGCGGGGCTGCTGCCCAGGCCCAAAAATCCGCTCTTTGCGCGTTCAATAATTTCCACGGACACATCGTCCCGCTCGAGGCCCAGCTGGCGCAGGGCGGCAGCCAGGGCTTCTTCTTCGGTCTTGCCCGTTGCTTCCATAAATTTTGTCATGCGGCAAGCTCCTTACTGTTTCTTCTCGTCGCCGTACACCTCGTCGGGCAGGTCATCGTAATGGCTGCCGGAGAAGGAACGGCCCCGGGCATAGGGACGGTCGCCCACGCGGCCGGCCTCGGTGGTGCTGTTCTTTTTCTTCTTGGGATTGCTGTTGTAGTTCTGGTGCGCCAGGCGCTTCTGCTTTTCTTTGCTGATATTGCTCTTGGAGCCGTTCTGGGGCCGGTTCTTGGCGGCCTCCATGCGGCGGATGCGGTCCTGACGGGCAGCTTCCTCGCGGGCGGCTTCTTCGCGGTCCAGCTTCGTGTTGTAGTGCTTCTGCAGCACCAGTTCCTGCACGATGGAGAACACGCTCATGGAAATCCAGTACACACCCAGGGAAGCGGGCAGGATGAAGCCGATGTAAGCGGACATCAGGGGCATCATGACCATCATCATGGTCTGCTGGGTCTTCATGGCGTCGTCCGTGGTGACGGCGGAGCGCTGGGAAATGACCATCAGCAGCAGGTTCAGCAAACCGGACACCACAGGGATCAGCACCAAAACCAGCATTTGCAGCGAGAAAGAGCCGCTCATGAACTGGCCGAACACCTGGGTGGGGATGGCCGTCAGATCCACGCCGAGGAAGTTAAAGTCGATGGGGAACACCTGGGGTACCACGGCCTGCACCTCGCTCAGGTGCTCGGTGATACCCTTGGCGATGCTGATTTCCTCGTAAGCCGCGTTGCCGGTGATCTGATAACCCAGAGCCGTCAGCTTTTCGCGGATGACTTCCAGGGTTTCCAGCGCATCGGGGCGGGACATGTTGATCAGCATGAAGTTGATCACAGGCCGGCGGATAACATTATACAGGGCCAGCAGAATGGGCAGGGGCAGCAAGCTCCACAGGCAGCCGCCCATGGGGTTCACGTGCTCCTCCTGATACAGCTTCTGGATCTCCAGAGCGTATTTCTCCTGGTTGTTTCCGCAGCGCTTTTTGATCTCCTGCATTTTCGGATTCATCCGGGCCATGTGCATCATATTGCGCTTGGACTTGGCGCTGGGATAAAGCATCAGCAGCTTGATGACCACAGCGAACAAGATGATGGCCATACCGTAAGATCCGGTCAGCGTGAACAGGATATTCAGCAGCTGGGAAAAGGGCCACATAATAATTCTCAAAAGAAGTAGCATGCTGTTTTTCCTCTCAATATTTTATTGTAATTTCCAAAAGATTTTTGTCAGGACAGCAGGTGAATTGCCCCGCAGGGGCAAGAGAAGCCACCCTGGGGTGAGCGCCTGGCAAAAATACCCCGACCTGTGCGCCACAGTGGCGCACACAAATAAAATTGTCCGGAGCAGGACATGCGCCTGCGCAGGACACCGATACCTGCGGCCGGGGCGGCCGCAGCCGCTTTCGCCGTGCGAAAGCGAGGGATAATCTAAAGAAGGGGCCTGCCCCTTCTTTACTCAAGGTACGGGATCGTACCCCCCCTTGCACAAGGGGTTGCAGCGCAGGATCCGCTTGATGGCCAGCCAGCTGCCCTTCACAGCGCCGTATTTTTCCAGGGCCTCCAGGGCGTACTGGGAACAGGTGGGCATAAACCGGCAGCAGGGCTGACGCATGGGAGAGATGAATTTGCGGTAAAACTTCACCAGCATCATCAAAATCCGTTTCATACAGGCCCCTCCCCGGGATACAGCCCCAGCTTTTGGGCGGCAGCGTCGTAATCGCGCTGGAGATAGCGGTGGGGAATGCGGGCGGTGCGGCCCCGGGCCACCAGGATCACATCGTATCCCTGGGCCATGCGGCCCTGGCTCAGGCGGAACAGCTCCCGCAGCCGGCGCCGGGCGCGGTTGCGCACCACGGCATGTCCCAATTTGGTGCTGACGGTAACGCCCAGGCGGTTGTGGCCGCGGCCGTTTTTCCGGCAGTACATCACCAGCGAGGGCATCACAGCGGAAGTCCCCTTGGAATAAAGCCGGCGAAATTCATAGTTTTCTTTCAGGGTCACAGACCGCTTCACGGCTTCTCCCTCCCTTTTCCAGCGCGTTCAAGCGCACTTCAAGGGACGATTCCTTTGCTTTCAAAGAAACAAACAAAACCGTCCCTGTCAGATATCCTTCTTGCGGTGTGCTGCGCACATGCCGAACTTACTTGCTCAGAACCAGACGGCCCTTTGCACGACGGCGGGCGAGAACCTTACGGCCATTGGCGGTTGCCATTCTCTTGCGGAAGCCATGGACTCTGGATGCATGGAGCTTCTTGGGCTGATAAGTACGCTTTGTCATGGAAAATACACCTCCTGAAGATTTGATCCGGCGGCTTTCGCCGCGCTTACTCGACGGCGGACGGAGAAAACCCCCGTCCCGCAGTTGACAAGTCAGGCGCATGGATGCGCAGATGGTATTATACTATAAAGAATATGCAAATGTCAATGAAAATATTCGCTTTTCCCCGGTTTTTTTCTGGATTTTGTCACTTTTCCGCAGTTCCGGAAAAAACCACCAAATCTTGTTCCCCCCCGTTCTCCGCCCACCAAATATTGACGCTTTCCGCGGCAAAAAAACAGTACAATATATTTAATAATGTATAGACAGGTTCGACGAATTTTGCTATAATTTTATATGGCATTTTTTCGCGTTTTTCCGCCTTCCCGAGGAAAAACGCCTTTTCCAATGCGCCGCGGCGTTGTACGCATCCGTGCAACAACACCCCTTTGCGCGGCTTTCAGTAGAGCGGCTTTTTCCGCCGCTCCATAAAGTCTCAATGAAAAGGAGAGAACCTGACATTATGAATTCTATTGCCGATATCTGGGAGAATATTCTGGAGCGGATGCGCGGCGAGCTGTCGGACACCACCATTGCCACCTGGTTTGACGACGTGACCGCCGCCGGCCTGGAGAAGGACGTGTTTATCCTGCACTGCCCCTCCGACTTTAAGCGCAGCACCATCGAGCAGCGTTTCCTCGGAAATATCCAGGCCGCGCTGAAGGATATCTTTTCCGCAGATTTTCAGGTGCGCCTGCTGGGCGACGAGGACTACACCTCCTACTGCAAGGGCATCGTGGCCAAGCCCACGTCCCTGATCGAATCCGGCGAGTTCACCTTTGAAAACTTCGTGGTGGGCAAATCCAACCAGCTGGCCCATGCCGCGGCCCGGGCCGTGGCCGACGCGCCGGCGGAATCCTACAACCCCCTGCTGATCTACGGCGACAGCGGCCTGGGTAAAACCCACCTGATCTACGCCATCGCCCACAGCATCCGCCAGCATAATCCCGGCGCCAAAATCGTATACATCAAGGGCGACGACTTTACCAACGCCCTGATCCAGGCCATCCGCGAGGGCAAGCAGCTGGAGTTCCACAATAAATACAGAGACGCCGATATCCTCCTGGTGGACGACGTGCAGTTCATTGCCGGCAAAAAGGAAACCCAGGAGGAGTTCTTCCATACCTTCAACACCCTGTACGAGGCCCGCCGCCAGATCGTGCTGACCTCCGACCGGCCGCCCAAGGAAATGACCGCCCTGGAAGACCGGCTGAAAACCCGCTTCGAGTGGGGCCTGCTGGCGGACATCCAGCCGCCGGACTACGAAACCCGCATGGCCATCATCAAAAACAAGGCCACCCAGCTGGGCACGCCCCTGCCCGATTCCATCTGCACCTATATTGCCGAGAATGTGACGGCCAACGTCCGCCAGATCGAGGGCACCGTGAAAAAGATCCTGGCTTATCGGGAGCTGCTGGGCACCGATATCGACGAGGAAAGCACCGCCCGGGCCGTCCGCGATATGCTGAAAAAGGACAACGAGTTTGTCCCCTCCGCCAATCTCATCATTTCCGAGATCAGCAAGTATTATAATCTGGAAGAGCGGGTCCTCCGGGGCCAGCAGCGGTTCAAGGAAGCCGCCACCGCCCGCCAGGTGGCCATGTATCTCATCCGCCGCCTGACCAACCTGTCCCTCACCGAGATCGGCAAGGAGTTCGAGGGCAGGGACCACAGCACCGTTATGCACTCCATCGAAAAGGTGGAAAAGCAGATGAACAAAAGCCCCGCTTTTGCCGAAACCGTCAAGTCCATCACCGCCAATATCAACTCCCGGAACTGACCGCCTTTTTTCCACATTTCCCGTGGAAAAATTTGCGACCATTGTGGAAAGTTTTCCACCTGCCATTTCCCGTGGAAAACCGTCCTGAATCTTCCACAGGGCTGTGGATTCTTTTTTCTTAGCGGTTTCCCGCTTTTTTCCGCTTTTCCACAATTTCTCGCCCCCTACTGCTGATACTAAAAAAATTTCCTGTTCTCTTTTGCAAAAAACGCCGTTTTTTGCGAAACACACAAAGAACATCTTTTCTTTTTTTCCACCCTGAACCACAGAAAGAAGGTATTCCCATGAAATTTTCCTGCGAAAAAGCTTTGCTGCAGGCGGCCATCAACACCGCCTCCCGGGCAGTGGCTTCCAAAAGTTCCATTCCCGCCCTGGAGGGCCTGCTGCTGGAAGCCCGCCACGGCTATCTCATCGTCAGCGGCTACAATATGCAGCTGGGCATCCGCTCCCGCTTCCCCGCCAACATTATAGAAGAGGGCGAACTGGTGCTGAACGCCCGGCTTTTCGGCGATATTATCCGCAAAATGCCCGATGATGTGATCGTTTTCAGCGCCGACGACAAGCTGATGGTCTCCGTTACCTGCGGCGACGCAGATTTCCACATCCTGGGCCTAAACGCCGCTGACTTCCCGGAGCTGCCCGACGTGGAGGACGATTATATCTGCACCGTGAAGCAGAGCGTGCTGAAAACCATGATCAACGGCACCTCCTTTGCCGTGTCCACCAACGAAAGCCGCATCGTACACACCGGCTCCCTGTTTGAGATCGGCGCCGGCATGCTGACGGTGGTTTCCGTGGACGGATTCCGCCTGGCCCTGCGCCGGGAGCAGTACGACAAGCTGGAAGGCGGCTCCTTCTCCTTTGTGGCCCCCGGCTCCGCCCTGAACGAGGTGGAAAAAGTCTGCACAGACTGCGACGACGGCGCCATGATCATTCTCGGCTCCCGCCATATCCAGTTCGAGGTGGGCGGCACCCAGCTGATCTGCCGCCGGCTGGAGGGCGATTTCCTGGATTATAAAAATGCGATCCCCCGCCGCAACCCCATCATCCTCACCGCCGACAAACGGGCCCTGATCAACAGCATCGACCGCGTCAGCGTGGTGATCTCCGATAAAATGAAGAGCCCCATCCGCTGCATTTTCGGCGACGGCCAGGTGAAGCTGTCTGCCAAAACGGGCAACGGCGACGCCAAGGACACCTGCCCTATCGCCGGCAACGGCAACGATCTGGAGATCGGCTTCAACAACCGCTATCTGATGGACGCCCTGCGCTATGCTCCCGCCGACGAAGTCCGCGTGGAGCTGAACACGGGCATCACCCCCGCCATCATCGTGCCCACCGAGGGGGAGGAAAACTTTTTGTACATGGTTCTGCCGGTGCGGCTGAAAGCTGCGGATATGTGAGCGGGGGCGGAGCGCGCTGCGTCCCCCCTTCAGATCCCCCCGCCCTTCCGCGGCGGTGGCGGCAGTGGTGTGCTGGGCAGGCTTATGCCCTGCGCTGCACAGAGTTTTAATGACGGTATCAAACCAAGGAGTTTTATGGAAACGATTACAATTCATACGGAATTTATCAAATTGCAGGATCTGCTGAAGCTGACCCATGCGGTCATGTCCGGCGGAGAAGGAAAAATTGTCATCCAGGACGGACAGGTGTCGGTGAACGGCGCCGTGTGCACCATGCGGGGCAAAAAGCTGCGCCCCGGCGATGTGGTGGCCTTTGCCGGCCGGGAGTGGACGGTGGCCGGCGCTCCATGAGGATCGACGCCCTGGAACTGACCCAGTTCCGCAACTATGAATCGGAGCATTTTTCCTTTGACCCCAGGTGCAATGTGATCTTCGGCGAAAACGCCCAGGGCAAGACCAATTTGCTGGAAGCCCTGCTCTGCCTGGCCACGGGGAAGTCGCCCCGCACCCGGTCGGACAGGGAGATGATCCGCTTCGGCGCGGACATGGCAGGCCTGCGGGCCAGGGTGTTTTCCCGGGAGCGGGAGTTCACCCTGGAAACGGTGCTCCGCCACGGCCGGCAGAAAAAAGTGACGGTCAACGGCGTGAGCCAGAAAAAAATCGGACAAAACGGTGTGCTCCACACCGTTTACTTCTGCCCCGAGGATCTGTTTCTGATCCGGGAGGGGGCCGCCGCCCGGCGGAAATTTATGGACACGGCCCTGTGCCAGCTCCGCCCCCGCTATGCCGAGGCCCTGGGCAAGTACCAGCGGGCCTATGAAAGCAAAACCCGCATCCTGCGGGACAGCGAGGAGCACCCGGATCTGCTGCAGGCCCTGCCGGAATTTGATCATCAGATGGCCCTGTACGGCGCGGCCGTGATCCGGTGCCGGGCCCAGTTCGTGCAGCGGCTGGCGGAGTATGCGGCCGCCAACCACAGCGAGTGCAGCGGCGGGCGGGAGCGCCTGTCCCTGACTTATGAAACGGTGAAAACCGTGACCGATCCCCTGGCTTCCACGGAAACCATTTTTGAACAGCTGAGGGAGCACCAGGCGGAGCACGCCCGGGCCGAATGGGCCGCCCGGCTTTGCCTGTCCGGCCCCCATAAGGACGACATCGGCGTGTGCATCGACGGCATCAGCGCCAAAGCCTACTCCTCCCAGGGGCAGACCCGCACGGCGGCCCTGGCCATGAAGCTGGCGGAGCGGGAGATCTATAAAAATGTGATCGGGGAATACCCCGTGCTGCTGCTGGACGATGTGCTGTCCGAGCTGGACCCCCGGCGGCAGGAATTTGTGCTGAACCGCATCCAGGGCGGGCAGGTGTTCATCACCTGCTGCGAGGACGACCGGCTGGCGGAGCTGCTGAAGGGCAAGGTCTTTCACATCCGCCAGGGCGCGGTGCAGTAAAAAAGGAGGCCTTGGATGTACGTTTCCATCGGTCCCGGCGCGGTGGCCCGCCGGAAGGACATCGTGGGGATCTTTGATATGGACAACGCCACCTGGTCCCACAGGACCCGGAAAAGCCTGGCCGTTTGCGAACGGGCCGGGATCGTGGCCCCTGTGGGGGACGATCTGCCCCGGGCACTGGTAGTGTGCAGCGAAAAAAGAAAAATTCGGGAAAAACGGCGCAGACGCATGGAGCATGCTCCAGACGCCGTGATTTATATGACCCAGCTCTCGGCCCAGACCCTGCTGCGGCGGGGGGAGAGCGAACAGATTTGAAAGCCCATTGAAAAAGGGATGCTGTTCCTTTTTCAGCAGGATGCAGTGGGCCCCAGCCCGCGGGGCGGGGGCCGGTTTGCAGACTGGGCAGCGTTTTTTCCGGGGCGGATGTTCCCGGAAAAACGGATTTTATTTGCGCGCGCCTGGAGGCGCGCACGCTGCCGGGCTTTTTTACGATTCAAAAAAGTTTTTCGTCTGAAAGGACAAGAACAGGTAAGGGAGGTTCCGAAATGGACGAAGAAAGAGAAGAGATTTACGGCGTTGGCGGTGAAAACGAGTACGACGCTTCTGAAATTCAGGTGCTGGAGGGACTGGAGGCCGTGCGCAAGCGGCCCGGCATGTACATCGGCTCCACCTCGAAAAGCGGCCTGCACCATCTGGTTTACGAGATCGTGGACAACTCCATCGACGAGGCCCTGGCGGGCCACTGCACGGAGATCACCGTGCAGATCAACGACGGGAACACCATCACCGTGACCGACAACGGCCGCGGCATCCCCGTGGACATCCAGGCCCAGACGGGCCGGCCCGCCCTGGAAGTGGTGTTCACCGTGCTCCACGCCGGCGGCAAATTCGGCGGCGGCGGATATAAAGTATCCGGCGGCCTCCACGGCGTGGGCGCCTCCGTGGTCAACGCCCTGAGCGAGTGGCTGGAAGTGGACGTCCATAAGGACGGCAAGATCCACCACATGAAGTTCTCCCGGGGCCATATTGTGGAGGAAATGACCATCACCGGCGCCACAGACCGCACCGGAACCACCGTGACCTTCAAGCCCGACCCGGAGATGTTTGAAGAGCTGGAATACGATTACGACGTGCTCCACACCCGCATGCGGGAGCAGGCTTTCCTGAACGCGGGACTGCGCATCCGCACCGTGGATCTGCGCCCCGGGAAGGAACAGAGCGACGAAATGTGCTACGAGGGCGGCATCCGGGAGTTTGTCACCTATCTCAACGGCAGCAAGGATGTGCTGCACAGCGATGTGATCTATATGGCCGGCAGCCGGGAGGATTCCATGGCAGAGGTGGCCATGCAGTATAACGACGGCTACAGCGAAACCATCCTTTCCTTTGCCAACAATATCCACACGCCCGAGGGCGGCATGCACGAGGAGGGCTTCAAAAAGGCCCTGACCCGGGTGCTGAACAAATACGGCCAGCGCATGAAGCTGCTGAAGGAGGACGAAAAGGTCTCCGGCGACGACTGCCGCGAGGGATTGACCTGCATCATCTCCGTGAAGCTGACGGAGGCCCAGTTCGAGGGCCAGACCAAGGCCAAGCTGGGCAACAGCGAGATCCGCACCCTGGTGGACAACATCGTGTCGGAAAAGCTGGAGATCTTCCTGGAAGAGAACCCCGCCGTGGGCCGCACGATCCTGGACAAGGCCCTGACGGCCAACCGCGCCCGGGAAGCGGCCCGGAAGGCCCGGGAATCCATCCGCCGCAAGACCGCCCTGGGCGGCGCGGCCATGCCCGACAAGCTGCGGGACTGCAATGAAAATAACCCCGAACTGACGGAAATTTACATCGTGGAGGGCGACTCCGCAGGCGGCTCCGCCACCCAGGGCCGGGACTCCCGGTTCCAGGCCATCCTTCCCCTGTGGGGCAAGATGCTGAACGTGGAAAAGGCCCGGGCGGACAAGGTTTACGGCAACGACAAGCTGCAGCCCGTGATCACCGCCCTGGGCGCCGGTATCGGCGAGGAGTTCGACGCCGATAAGCTCCGCTATCACAAAATCATCATCATGGCCGATGCCGATGTGGACGGTTCCCATATCCGCACCCTGCTGCTCACCTTCTTCTTCCGCTTCATGCGGCCCATGATCGAGCAGGGCTATGTTTATTCCGCCGTGCCCCCCCTGTATAAGCTCAGCCGGGGCAAAACCACCCGGGTGGCCTTTTCCGACGAAGAGCGGGATGCCATTTCCGCGGAAATGCGCGCCGGCAATCCCAATGTGAAAATCGACATCAACCGCTTCAAAGGTCTGGGTGAAATGAACCCCCAAGAGCTGTGGGAAACCACCATGGACCCGGAAAAGCGCACCCTGCGCCGCATCACCCTGGACGACGCCGTGGCCGCCGACAAAACCTTTACCGTCCTCATGGGCGAAAAGGTGGAGCCCCGCAAGGAATTTATCGAAAAGAACGCCCGTTATGCGGTGAACCTGGACTATTAAGAGAGCGAGTCAATCAGGCGCTCCGCCGGAGGCATCCGGCGCCTGATGGGAACGGAGGAAATAGAGAACCATGAGCAAAAAACCCCAATATGATCCCGAAGAGATTCGGTATCCCGATCAAAAAATCGTAGAATCGCCCCTGGTGCCGGAGATGGAGAAATCCTACATCGAGTATGCCATGTCCGTCATCGTGGGCCGCGCCCTGCCCGACGTGCGGGACGGTTTGAAACCCGTCCACCGCCGCATCCTTTACGCCATGTACGAGGATAATCTGACGCCGGACAAGCCCTTTAAGAAATCCGCCACCTGCGTGGGCGACGTGCTGGGCCGGTATCATCCACACGGCGACCAGTCTGTGTACGATGCCCTGGTTCGCCTGGCCCAGGATTTCTCCATGCGCTATGTGCTGGTGGACGGCCACGGCAACTTCGGTTCCGTGGACGGCGATCCCCCCGCAGCCTACCGTTATACCGAAGCCCGCATGAGCAAGCTATCGGAAGAGATGCTCCGGGACATTGAGAAAGACACCGTGGACTGGGACCCCAACTTCGACGAAAGCCGCAGGGAACCCCGGGTGCTCCCGGCCCGCTTCCCCAACCTGCTGGTCAACGGCTCCAGCGGCATCGCCGTGGGTATGGCCACCAATATCCCACCCCACAACCTGCGGGAAGTCATCGGCGCCTGCATCTGCGTGCTGGATGATCCCGAGGCCACCCTGGCCGATCTGATGCAGCATGTGAAGGGCCCCGACTTCCCCACCCGCGGCATCATCATGGGCCGCAGCGGCATCCGCGCAGCCTACGCCACCGGCCGGGGCCGGGTGGTGATCCGCGCCCGCCACGAGTTCGAGGAATTCGGCAAAGACCGCACCCGCATCGTCATCACCGAAATCCCCTACCAGGTCAACAAGCGCATGCTCATCAAGAGCATGGCCGAGCAGGTGGAGGACAAGCGGCTGGAGGGCATTTCCGACATCCGGGACGAATCCGACCGCAACGGTATGCGCATCGTCATCGAACTGAAGCGGGACGCCAATCCCCAGGTGGTGCTGAACCGCCTGTTTGCCCAGACCCAGCTGCAAACTTCCTTTGCCATCAATATGCTGGCCCTGGTGGATAACCAGTCCCAGCCGCGGATCCTCTCCCTGCGCCATATCATCGACGAATATCTGGCCTTCCAGGAAGAGATCATCGTCCGCCGCACCCGTTTCGATCTGAAAAAGGCCCAGGAGCGGGCCCATTTGCTGGAAGGTCTGCTGGTGGCCCAGGACAATATCGACGAGGTCATCCGCATCATCCGCAGCGCCTATGACGACGCCAAGCAGCGCCTGTGCGAACGCTTCGGGCTGGACGAGGTGCAGGCCCAGGCCATTCTGGATATGCGCCTGAAAGCCCTCCAGGGCCTGGATCGGGAGAAGCTGGAAAAGGAATACCAGGAGCTGGAAGAACGGATCGCCTGGTATCAGAGAGTTTTGAGCGACGAAAGCCTGGTGCGCCAGATTTTGAAGGAAGAGCTGACGGCCATTGCCGAAAAATTCGGCGACGACCGGGTCACCGAGATCCAGGATGTGGAGGACGAGATCGACATTGAAGATCTGATCGAGGAAGAGGAATGCGTTTTCACCCTCACCGCCGCCGGCTACATCAAGCGCACCCCCGTCAGCGAATACGCCGCCCAGAGCAAGGGCGGCCAGGGCCGCAAGGGCATCACCACCCGGGAGGAGGACTATGTGGTGGACGTGTTCACCGCCTCCACCCACGACTACATCTTCTTCTTCACCGACACGGGCAAGGTGTACCGCAAAAAGGGCTACCAGATCCCCGAAAGCGGCAAAACCGCCAAGGGCACCAATATTGTCAACATCCTGCAGGTGGAGCAGGGCGAGCGAATCCAGGCCATGATCCACACCCGGGACATCGAGCCCAGCGAAGACCGCTTCCTGTTCATGGTCACCCGCAGCGGCACCGTGAAGCGGCTGCCCGTGGTGGCGCTGAAAAACCTGCGCAACAACGGCATCCGCGCCCTGCGCATGGACGAGGGCGACGCCCTGATGGCCGTCCACGAGACCGACGGCAGCCAGAAAATCCTCATCGCCACCCACGACGGCCAGGCCGTCTGCTTTGACGAAAACGATGTGCGCCCCATGGGCCGCGACGCCATGGGCGTCCGCGGTATCCGCCTGCGTCCGGGCGACTATGTGGTGGGCGCCGGCGTGGCCCAGGAGGGCATGGAGATCCTGTCCATCACGGAAAAGGGCTACGGCAAGCGCACTCCCGTGGAGGAATACCGCATCACCAACCGGGGCGGCCTGGGTATCCGCAACTATATGGTCACGGAGAAAACCGGCCCCGTGGTGGGCATTAAGGTGGTGGACGGCAGCGAGGATCTGCTGCTGGTCACCCAGAGCGGCATTTTGATCCGCACGGGCGTGGACAGCATCCGCTCCGCGGGCCGCGCCACCCAGGGCGTGATCGTGATGCGCTTTAAGGAAGAGGGGGATCATGTGATCGCCCTGGCCCTGGCCGAGCGGGAGGAAAAGGAACCCGAAGCCCCGGCCCAGGAAGAGGCAGCGCCGGAAGAGGGCTGAATCGCCCCCCGAAACCGGCGGAAAGGAACGACAGTATGGAGATCGGAAGAAAACCCAAGGACTGGCTGAAAGAGCGGCAGACGGCCACGGCCGAAGATCTGAGCAACGACATCTGGATTCGCATCGAGCGGGTGAACCGGGTGCTGGAGCGGTATGGCCGCGGCAATTTCATTGAAAATATGCCCCTGCTCTTCGCCATGTATTACTACACTGCGGTGCTGGTCATGCAGATCCCGGAGGAGCCCGTGGGCATGGAGCTGCAGCGGATCTACCGGGACAATGTGCAGAATCTGGACGATGAATGCCTGATCGAGGACGGCGAGGCGGAAGCCATGATCGCCGATTTTCACGGGGCCTGCAAAACCCTGGCCGCCGCCTGCGTGGCCGCCAGGGAGCAGGACAGCGAGGCCTTCAATCCCGTCAGCGTGATCATCACCGAGTCGGCCCGGCTGCTGGAGCTGCCCTATCAGGATGTGCACCGGGAGCTGGCCAACCATCTGGCCGAGTTCGCGGTGTCCTACCGGGTGGGCAGCGCGGCGAAGAAATATCCGCTGAAAAGCTGAGAAACCTGCAAGAAAAAGGAAGCAGCGCTTTTTGCGCTGCTTCCTTTTTTGCGCCCTTGGGGCCCTCCGCCCCGGCCGCCCGGCGGCGGAGCAAAGGAAAATCACCGTTAAAATAAATAAAACAATGCTGCCGGATTTGTGACAATTCATAAAAATAAAAAAAGTTCCCAAAATCCTGTCGCAAAGGAGCCGGAAAACCGTTAAGAGGATAGAGGGTATTCAAAAGGCCCGGTTTTCTCCCCAGCGGCGGTGTGGTATAATAGGGCAAAAACAAAACCGCGGCCATGCCGCAAAAAGGGGGAAAAGGGCCATGCTTGCCATCTGTCTTTCCATGCTGGAAAGCCCGGAGGATCGGGAAAGCTTTGCCGCGCTGTATGAGGGCTGCAAGGGGCGGGCATTTTATCTGGCCCGCCGCATCGTTGGCCGGGACGATCTGGCGGAGGACGCCGTGCAGGAGGGCTTTGTGTATCTGGCCCAGCATTACCGGCGGCTGAAAGAGTCCAGGCCGCAGGGATTGGAAGGCTATCTTTTTGACTGCGTGGAATCCCGGGCCGTTGATCTGCTGCGCCGCAGCGGCCGGGAAAGCGAAGAGGAAGCGGATTTTTCCGCCGTGGAAATCGAAGAAGCGGATGTGGAGCGCCGGCTGGTGGCTGCGGAGCAGCTGGAAGCAGCCGTTGCGGCCATCGACGCCCTGGAAGAGATCTACCGGGTGACGCTGACGCTGCATTATCAAAGGGGCTGGAGCATCCAGCACATTGCAGAGGCCACGGGCGTGTCGAAAAAAGCGGCCCAAAAGCGGATGGAGCGCGCCCGGGCCAAGGTATGGCAGACCATAAGGAGGAACGATGAGGACGCAACAGACACAGATCCCATTTGAAGAACTGCTGGCCCGGGCGGCGGCGGAATCCTGCCGCCGCCGCAGGGAATCATTGCCGCCGGAGGAGGTTTTGCAGGGGGCCCATGATTTTTCGGCCCTGGACCGGCGCATGACCCCGTGGCTGAAACAGCTGGATCGGGAGCATGGGGGGAAAACGGCGGCCCGGGAGCATGGGCAGGAAGCCGCGCCCCGGCGCAGGTCTCTGCGCACCCTCCGGCGGATCGCCCTGGTGGCGGCCCTGCTGGCGGCGTTGCTTATGGGCGTCCTCACCGTTTCGGCAGAGCTGCGGGCGTATGTGAAAGAAGTGATCGTTCAGTGG
This sequence comes from uncultured Clostridia bacterium, assembly GCA_937915065.1. Taxonomy (GTDB): domain Bacteria; phylum Bacillota; class Clostridia; order Oscillospirales; family Oscillospiraceae; genus Pseudoscillospira. Next base: position 3,315 of record CALDMR010000071.1, on the reverse strand, counting down.
GGAGAGCGCAATATGACCCTTCAGTACGAGGTGGACGGACACCAGTTGACAGAACTGCCCGAGGGCTATGGCCCCCACTATATCCCGGAGGGGTTTGAATATGTTTCGGAAGAGTCCTATGAATATGCTGAAGCATTTGAAAAATACTATGAAAATGAAGATGGATATTTTATCATGGTCACGGTGAATACCGCGAACAATATGTCTGGTATTTCGACAGATACAGAGCATATTACCTATCAAGAAATTAGCTTTGGTGATGGAGATGCCTATTTTGGAACATTCAAGGATGGCGTTGGCGCTGTGATGTATTGGTTTGCAGATGGAATGGAGCATGAACTTTATATCAACGCTTATTTGCCGGAATCCGAGGTTTACACCATCGCAGAAAATATTTATTGAGCAATGAAATCTGTCAGGGACAGCCGCATGGCGGGCTGTCCCCGTTTTTTTACCTAATTTTAGATGGATAAAATTGTAAGAACTTCCAAAATGAAGAAAAAATAAAAAAATTTGAAAAAATCCTGTCGCAAAGGCCGTTCTAATCCGTTATGGAGATAGAGGGGTTTTTCAAAAGAAACTGAAAAACCCAAAAATTTGAACAGAAAAGAGGAATCACTTATGCGTATGAAAACAAAAGCATTGCCCCGCATCCTGTCCCTGGCCCTGGCCGCCGCTATGATGCTGACCATGACGGTCAGTGCATTTGCCTCAGTACAGCCCTATAATTTGGATGCTACAAAGGTATCCGGAAAATTTTTAGCAACAACAGGAGCATATACCGCAACGGTGACCGGCCCAGCGGATACAACAACCAAAACAAAATTGGAAATGACCTTGTATGAAAAAGGGCTGCTCGGTTATACGGAAGTGGATTCTGCCAGCGCCAGCTCTAATACAAATCGTTGCAATAAAACAGTGAGTTATGCCTTTAAGAGCGGCAAAAATTATAAATTGACTGTAACAGGCAGCGCCTATGTCAATGGAAAGTGGGATACCGTTACAAAAGATTTCACAGCGTCTTTTTAAGGGTTAAAACTTTTAGAATAGGAGATGAGAAATGAAAAACGAATTTACGGCAAGATAACAAAAACATAGCTGTTTCATTAGAAAGTGAGGTAACATGAAAATGACAAAGATGAAAAAATTGGTATCTCTTCTGTTGGGTGTGGTTATGGCTATGGGAATGATGGTTCCTGCATGGGCTAGTGAGATGGATAGAAATATTGTGGACATACAAAAGCAAGATATGATGCAAGTTTCAAAAATAATGTAGATTCTTCTAATGGTGCTATTTTGTATCGGTTTAGCATTTATTAAGGCTGGGATTATTTATGTCATACTGTGTCAAAAGTAAATGTGTCTTAAAAAATATTATATTAACTATTTTTATTTTCTTGTTAGTTTACTTTTTTTGTACGCCGATTGGGGCGCTACGTTTGGCAATCTTTCCTTGGGCACCGGAAACAGCAGTTTCAACACATATACATACAATGTTTAATCGAGAGCGGCAGCAACAACTTCAGAAAGAGGAGATACCTTTTTTTGTAACAGTTTACGTGTTTCAGTTTGAAAATGCACCGATTGATAAACAGACAAAAGGTCCTATGATAACATGGAAAGTTTATCGTTTTGGCCCATTATGCTTGGCAACTTACTTTGGCGAAGGATAAATTGCATAGCCATCGTCCCCCTGCGCACCTCCCGGTAGAAAAACAACCGCCCCTGCAGACCTTTTGTCTGTGAGGGGCGGTTGTTGAAAGTGCAGAATAACAGTAACAACATAACCAAAAACCACTGCTCCGGCTTGTTCATCCATACAAAAAATGGAAAAAATAAAAATTTTTCGGAAAATCCTGTCCAATTTTGCTCGTTTTTCCGTTTATATATATAGAGGGACTTTTCAAAAGAAAGCAAAATCCAAGGATTTGAACAGAATGGAGGGAATGCAATGCACAATGCGCACATTTTATTCGGCATCTTTTGTATGCTCTTTACCATGGTATTGCTGGACTTATATCGAATCCTTTTCGGGGGCAGCGTGATTGGCACGATCATTATGATCATCGCTTTGGGAGCGACCATTTTGGGCGTATTCTGCGCGCTTTACGGCCTTGCGAACCATTCTTCAAAATAGGTATGAACGCATTTTTATGAAGTTTTTCAAAAAAACCGGAAAAGCAAAAATTTGAACAGAAAAGAGGGATCACAGATGAAGATGGATGAAAGAAAGAGGCTGCGGATTCGCAATCAAACGGATTTGATTTTAGGGCTGGTTTTGGCCGTGCATAATACTCCTGAATGTGCCTAATTTTACTGCCTATTGCCTCTATATGCACGAATCTACCCTTGCAGGGGGTGACATTTATTGCGCGGGAATGATCGTTGCAAAGACGATCGCATCCGTAGCCGCCGCTTTCGGCTATCTGAGCCTGAAAAAAGTGATCGGCGCACTGGCCTACGAACCATAAAAAGGGCGAACCCGCCAACGCTTTTTCCCAATAGGATATTGCACAGGGGATAAAATTCATGAAACATTTGTGGTACTGTATTTTGATCGCCGTCTGTTTTTTGTGCGGATGCAGTGTTTCCCATGAGCAGGAAGGGGCTGGGCTGTCGGTGGATGCCATCAGCAAAACATGGGAAAGCAGCGCTTCTTTTGAATGGGAGCAGATGGAGAACAGGACTCCGGCTGCCCAGGAAGCGGCAAAAACGGACAACGGAACCTTTTATGTGCTCCAGGATGGATCGCCGTCGGTGCTCCTGTGGGACGGAACCCAGGCCGTTTTCTTTGACTGGAATGCAGTCACCCCCCGGGGAGTGGATTTGCAGGCGGTGCTTGCGCCCTGGAACCCGGAGCAAACTGCGGTCGTCTTTTTATCCGGCACGGGAACGGGCATTTCCGTTTACGAACTGCATGTTGTGGAGCGGTTGGCCGATGGTACGGGATACAGGGAGTATGTCTTGCCCCCTGATGCTGGCCAGGCGGCGATCATGGAGGATCTGGCCGTAAAGCGCCGCGGGAGCACCCTGCGCTTGCAGATTGGAGCACAGGAGCTGACCCTTTCTCTTCCGGAAGAACTGCCGGACGCAGAGCTGGCGCCCGGTGGGCTGCACTATGAAATGGGAGCACAGGGGATTCAACTGGCTGCGGAGTTTGACTGGGTCAGCCCGAGTACGAATGTCACGCTGCCGGCCATGACCGTCACCGCCCGTGTGCAGTTGGAAAAAGAACAGTTCCTGCTGGATGCGATCACTTTGGCAGAGGACTTTTGACAGATTTTTTGCACAGATTCCGGCGGAAAAGCAGCCGCC
>CALDMR010000070.1 GCA_937915065.1 uncultured Clostridia bacterium | reverse complement strand
GCTGGCGATCAGCTCACTGATGAAAGCCGTGATGATCCGGGCGCCGGTCATGCCCACAGGATGGCCCAGGCTGATGCCGGAACCATTGCGGTTGACCTTATCCATGGGCAGCTTCAGCTCCCGGTTGCAGGCCAGGAACTGGGCTGCAAAGGCTTCATTCAGTTCATAGTAATCGATGGCATCCGCGCTCAGGCCAGCCTTTTCCAGCGCCTTGGGTACCACATAAGCCGGGCCGATACCCATCACTTCTGCGGGAACGCCCTTGCTCTCCACCGCCAGGATCTTGGCAATGGGCTTCAGGCCGTGTTCCTTGGCATAGCGGGCCGTGGTGACCACCATGGCGCAGGCGCCGTCGTTGATACCGGAGGCATTGCCCGCAGTCACCGTGCCGCCATCGGGCTTGAAAGCAGGGCGCAGCTTTGCCAGGCTTTCCAGGCTGACATCCCGGCGGGGATGCTCGTCGGTATCCACGACCTTGACGCCCTTGCGGGTTTTGATTTCGATGGGAACGATATCCTGCTTGCCGCGGCCGCTGTCAATGGCGGCAATCGCCCGCTGATGGCTCAGCAGGGCCAGCTCATCCTGCTCCTCGCGGGAAATGTGATACTGCTCCGCCAGGTTTTCTGCCGTCACGCCCATGTGGTAGCCGGCAATGGCGCAGCTCAGGCCTTCCTTGGTCAGCGAATCCACCAGCTTCACGTCGCCCATGCGGAATCCGCCGCGGCCGTTCAAACTCAGATAGGGGGCACGGGACATGACATCCCCGCCGCAAACCACGGCCAGTTCACAGCCCTCGGTGATCAAGCTGCGGCGCACAATGTCCAGGGCCTTCATGCCGGACGCGCACTGCTGATCCACCGTATAGGCCCAGGCAGAGCTGGGAATGCCAGTCTTGATCTCGATCTGGCGGCCGGGGTTACCACCGTTGCCGTGCTTATAAATGCAGCCCATGCCCAGTTCATCCACGTCTTCAGGCTTCACACCGGCACGCTCCATGGCGGCTGTAACAACCGTAGAGCACAGATCCACCAGCGGCACATCTTTCAATCCACCCAGGAAATCGCCGATCGGAGATCTGGCATATCCTACAATCACAACGTCATTGTCCTTCAACATAGTAAATGCCTCCTTTAAATTTATGGAATGGAACGGGAATCCTCCCATGGTTCATACTGTAACATCTCTGCCTTTTTTGTCTATAAACGATTTTTACTTTTTTGAAAAATCTACTTTATCTCTTATTTTGATCCTGTTAATTGTTTATTTTCCCAATGGCTGCTCCGCATTTCATTTTTCTCGTGAAAAGAATCACGCGTGCCGCCACTTTCCCGAAAACTGCGCCAACTGTAAACAAACTGTAAAAAAATCAGGCACATCAAGGCAAAACCCTTTTTTTCTTTTGCATATAATAATGGGTTGTGATATAATTCAAATGTTATAATGCCTTTAAATACATCCCTTGAAAGGAAGATTAACATGGGACTTTTTGATAAAATCTTCGGCACTTACAGCGAACGCGAGCTCAAGGACATCAAGCCCGTTGTCAACCAGATTCTGGCGCTGGAGGACGAGTATAAAGCGCTGAGCGACGACGCGCTGAAAGCAAAAACCGCAGAGTTCAAAGAACGCTATCAAAAGGGCGAAAGCCTGGATGCCCTGCTGCCCGAAGCCTTTGCCACGGTGCGCGAGGCCGCGGACCGCGTGCTGGGCATGCGCCCTTATCCTGTGCAGCTCATCGGCGGCATTGTGCTCCATCAGGGCCGCATTGCCGAAATGAAAACCGGTGAAGGTAAAACCCTGGTGGCCACCCTGCCTGCATACCTGAATGCGCTGACCGGCCAGGGCGTTCACATTGTTACCGTCAACGACTATCTGGCCAAGCGCGACAGCGAGTGGATGGGCAAAGTGCACCGCTTTCTGGGTCTGACCGTGGGCCTGATCATCCATGACATGGACAACGCCGCCCGCCGCGAAGCCTATGCCGCCGACATCACCTACGGCACCAACAACGAAATGGGCTTTGACTACCTGCGCGACAACATGGCTATTTATAAAACCGAGCTGGTTCAGCGGGGCCATTCTTTTGCCATTGTGGACGAAGTGGACTCCATTTTGATCGACGAAGCCCGCACCCCCCTGATCATTTCCGGTATGAGCGAGAAGTCCACCGCCATGTACAGCGCCGCAGACCAGTTTGTTTCCCGCCTGAAAAAGCTGGTGGTTGCCGCCGTGGACACCAAGGAAGAAGAAGACGCCGATATCGACGCCGACTATGTGGTCGATGAAAAAGCAAAAACCGCCACGCTGACCCTGCGCGGCATCCACAAGGCGGAAGAATACTTCCATGTGGAAAACCTGGCCGATCCCGAAAACGCCGAGCTGTCCCACCATATTAACCAGGCCATCAAGGCCCACGGCGTTATGAAGCGCGACATTGACTATGTGGTTAAGGATAACGAAGTCATCATTGTCGATGAATTCACCGGCCGCCTGATGTTCGGCCGCCGCTATAACGAGGGCCTGCACCAGGCAATCGAGGCCAAGGAGCATGTGGAGATCGCCCACGAGTCCAAAACTTTGGCCACCATCACGTTCCAGAACTATTTCCGCCTGTACAACAAGCTCTCCGGTATGACCGGTACGGCCACCACAGAAAAGGACGAGTTTGCCTCCATCTACAAACTGGACATCATCGAGATCCCCACCAACAAGCCCGTGGCCCGTATCGATAACCCCGATGTGGTCTACAAAACCGAGGCCGGCAAATACCGCGCCGTGATCCGTCAGGCCAAGGAGTGCTACGAAAAGGGACAGCCCGTGCTGATCGGCACCGTGTCCATCGAAAAGAACGAGCTGCTGTCCGCCATGCTCAAGCGCGAGGGCATTCCTCATAATGTGCTGAACGCCAAGAACCACGAAAAGGAAGCGGAGATCATCGCCCAGGCCGGTAAATTCGGCGCCGTGACTGTGGCTACCAATATGGCAGGCCGCGGTACCGATATCATGCTGGGCGGTAATGCCGAATATCTGGCCAAAAACGAGCTGCGCAAAGCCGGTTATAGCGACGAGATCATCAACGAAGCCACCGGCTATGCCGATACCGACAACGAAGAGATCCTGGCCGCCCGCCAGCTGTTTTCCGATTCCAACGAAAAATTCAAGGCCCAGATCGCAGACGAAGCGGAAAAGGTTCGCGCCGCCGGCGGCCTGTTCATCATCGGCACCGAGCGCCACGAGTCCCGCCGCATCGACAACCAGCTCCGCGGCCGCGCCG
>CALDMR010000069.1 GCA_937915065.1 uncultured Clostridia bacterium | reverse complement strand
GCCCCATGGGCCTTATCACAGCGGCGCTGCAGGAAAACAAGCAGGATCTGGCGCGCTACCGCCACACGCCCAAATTTGCCCCCGCAGGACAAAGCACCCAAATGATCATCGGCGCCACGCCCGAAAACGACCGGCAAATCCTGCATCTGAGCCAGGGCCTGTACCGAAAATATCACCTAAAACGGGTGTTCTATTCAGCCTATGTGCCCGTAGTAGAACACGCTTTGCTGCCAGCCAAAGATGTACAGCCCCCTCTGCTGCGGGAGCACCGCTTATATCAGGCAGATTGGCTGCTCCGATTTTATGGCTTTACCGCCGGCGAACTGCTGGATGAAGACCACCCCAATTTTGATCCCCGGCTGGATCCTAAGTGCAGTTGGGCTTTATCCCACTTAGATCAATTCCCCGTTGAGATAGCCACCGCGGACTATGAAACTTTGCTGCGGGTGCCGGGTATCGGAGTAGTCACCGCCCGGCGCATTCTGGCTGCCCGCCGGAGCTGCCGCCTGGATTTCGACAGCCTAAAAAAACTGCGGGTAGTGCTTAAGCGCGCCCAATATTTCATTACCTGCAACGGAAAAGCCCCGGAAGGCCTGCGGTTCCGGGAAGAAAGCCTGCGCCAGACCCTGCTGGCCCTGGAGGCCCGGGAACTGGACACTCCTCAGGCTCAACAGCTGAGCCTGTTCGACAGCGCAGGCTGAAAGGAGATTCCTTATGCATTGGATCGATTGCGCTTATGAATATGACGGCTCCCTTGAAGGGCTGCTGTGCTGTGTATTCGACAGCTATACCCGAAAAGAACGCCCCGTTTCCATCTCTGCATCGTGGCAGGATCAAACTTCCCTTTATCCGATCCATGCCGTACAAACAGACCCATCTCACACCAGGCGCATCACAAAAAGTCTGTATGCCCAATCTCCCAAAGCAGCAAATATTGTAAAACGCGCCTTCTTAACCTGTCTTCCGGACAAAGAGCTGCACATCTATCAAATGATCTGCAAATTATATAACAATGGACCGGGTTTCTTAAAAAATCCTACCGACCCGGTACTCTATCCGCTGTATACCGCCATTCGCCACATGAGCGGCGAATTGGAAAAACTGCGGGGATTTATCCGTTTTTCAGAGTTTGACGGAGTTTATGCTGCGGAAATCGAACCCAAAAACAGGGTGCTCCCAGCCCTGCGCCCCCACTTCTGCGCCCGCTTTGCCGACCAGCCTTTTTTCATCTATGACCGCACGCACAAAGAGATCCTGCTCTATGCCGGGGGCTGTTGGCAGATCCAGCCCATGGATACCTTTGAAATGGCCCGCCCCGATGCAAAGGAAGCCCATTACCGCCGCCTTTGGAAAACCTTTTTTGACACCATAGCCATCCGCGAACGCACCAATCCTCGCTGCCAGCGCACCCGTGTTCCCCTGCGCTACCGCGGAACAATGACAGAATTTCAGGAAGAGAACTACTTTGAAGCCGCACCGGATACGCACTCAATTCCAGCAGCCCCTTCCTCACTCCCCGGCGCTCACCAGTGACCGCAGCGCCCGCAGTGCCCGTTTCTCCAAGCGGGACACCTGCACCTGAGATATTTTTACCACCGCAGCGCACTCCTGCTGGGTATACGCGCGAAAATACCGCAGCGCAATGATGGTACGCTCCTTATCCGGCAAAGCCTCAATCGCCTGCCGCAGGGCCAGCGACTGCAGCATCCGTTCCTCCGTTTCCTCCGTACCCAGCAGATTTTCCAGCGTCAGCCCGTCCTCGTTTTCCTGCTGCAAAGATTCCGGGGCAGCGGCAGACAGCTCGGCGGCGGCAATTTCTTCGGCACTAAGCCCTGTGGCAGCTGCCAGTTCCTCCACCCCCGGTTCCCTTCCCAACGTGTGGCACAGCTGCTCCCGCAGAGCGGCCAAGCGGCAAGCCTGCTGCTTCAAGGCCCGCCCTACCTTAATGGCTCCGTCATCCCGCAAAAAACGGCGGATCTCTCCGCTGATCTTCGGCACAGCATAGGTAGAGAATTCGGTGCCATAAGCGTCGTCGAATCCCCGGGCCGCCTTCAGAAACCCCAGGCAGCCCAATTGGTACAGATCCTCTGGTTCCACGCCCCGGCCGTAATAGCGCCGCACAATGCTCCAGATCAGCCCGTTGTTTTCTTCGATCAGCTGCGTGCAGGCATCATTGTCTCCCTGCTGCGCTTTATGTAACAGGGTGCGTGTTTCCGCAGTCATGCTGTATCGCCGCCTCTGGCGGCAACCCTGCGGCGCATGGTCACCGTGGTGCCCTTTCCCGGCAGCGAACGCACCCGCAGTGTATCCATAAAACTCTCCATAATAGTAAAGCCCATGCCGCTGCGCTCTTCGCCGCCGGTGGTAAACATGGGCTGGCGGGCACGGTCCACATCTGCAATGCCAACGCCCCAGTCCCGAATGCAAAGCTCCAGCACACCGTTCTCCCACAGCCGCCCCCGAATGCGGATCTTACCCAAACAGTCAGGATAGGCATGGACAATGGCATTGGTCACCGCTTCACTCACCGCCGTTTTAATGTCGCCGATCTCCTCCAGTGTCGGATCCAACTGGGCGGCAAAGGCAGCTACCGCCACCCGGGCAAAGCCTTCATTGCTGCTTTTACTTAAAAAATCGATCTGCATAAGATTTTGCGCTTTCATGATTTGCTCTCCCCCTCTTCAATGGTCACAACACGGCTGATCCCCGCCGTTTTCAGCACCCGCATCGCCTGCCGGGGCACGCAGGTCACCTTCACGCTGCCGCCCAGGTTTTGCATACGCCGGTACAGCCGCAGGATTACAGCAATGCCAGAGGAATCCATAAAGGAAAGTTCTGATAGGTTCAGCTCCGTGCGCAGCGGCAGAGCTACGTCAAGATGGCGGTCGATCTCCGCCATGGCCTCCTTGGCCGCATGATGATCCAACTCGCCGGACAAATACAGCGCCAGGCTGCGATCCGTGCGCTTGGCAGTTACTTTCATAAATCGCTTACTCCTTTCCGGGCTTGTCCTTCCCAAAGCAAAAATGAGGGATACCGCAAATCACGCGGTATCCCCATATGGCAGACCCGATAGGCCTGCTCCAGGATGTTTGCCCTGTGATGTATGGCAGCTTTATTGTATGCCATAGCGACTGTTTTTTTCGTCGAAGCCTGTCTGCCAAACGCTGCGCGCCGCGAAAAAAGGGCCATCCCGGTTCCAGTCAAAACACCCCCGGCTGTGAACTGAACCAGTAAAAACGGACAGTGACAAAATACCCCCTGATGTAGGAAA
>CALDMR010000068.1 GCA_937915065.1 uncultured Clostridia bacterium | reverse complement strand
AATTTTTTGCTAATCCATTCATTTCAGGCTTGACTTTTAATAGTTAGTCTTTCGTCTTTTTCTCCTGCCCCGGATTTCCGGCGCCCAGAGCCAGCCAGCCCAGCAGCCGCGCCAGGGAAGGCGGCGTTTCGCCCGCTTTCGGGCAGATCTCACTCATCCATCCACCGGACTGCCGTGCCATACGCTACGACTTCTGCCGCCCCCTGGGCAATTGCCGAAGTGCTCAGGCGCATGCAGATCACTGCATCAGCCCCCTTCTGCTCCGCTGCCGCTGCCATGCGCTGCAGCGCGATCTCCCGGGCTTTATCCATCATTTCCGTATAGGCCACCAGCTCACCGCCCACCAGAGAGCGCAGGCTCTGGGTAATATCCCGCCCCACATTTTTGCACTGGATGGTGCTCCCCTGCACCAGGCCGATCACCTGGTAGGCTTTTCCGGGCATTTGTTCTGCTGTCATAATCAACATCATGCTCTCTCCTTTTCCGTCCGCGGTTTGCCGCTCGTTGATGTGATATTATTTTGATATCATCATCATATTACCACAGCATATCGAGCCTGTCAAGATTTCTCCACAAAAAAGAAGTGCTTAAAAGTGAAATCCGGCGTGCAAAAACGGTTTCGATCGTGTATAATCTGAACAGAAGGACTGGAGGTATGATCGATGAACGATTGGATGGAACTCATGAGCGCCAGGCACAGTGTGCGCAGCTATCTGGATAAGCCCATTGCGCCGGAAGCCGCAGAGGCACTGCGGGCACTGGCAGAGGAATGCAGCGCCCAGAGCGGCCTGCACATTCAGCTGTGCCTGGACGAACCCAATGCCTTTCAGAGCAAACTGGCCGATTACGGCAGCTTCAAAAATGTCAAAAACTACATTGCCCTGGTGGGTAAAAACGGCCCGGCTCTGGAAGAGCACTGCGGTTACTGGGGTGAAAAGCTGGTGCTGCGCGCCCAGCAGCTGGGGCTGAACACTTGCTGGGTAGCGCTGACCTATAACAAAAAGCAAACCGCCTGCACTGTGCTCCCCGGCGAAAAACTGGTCTGTGTGATCGCCCTAGGCTATGGGCTCACCCAGGGTGTGCCTCACAAGAGCAAGCCCCTGGAAGCCCTTTGCAAAACGGACGGCCCCATGCCAGATTGGTTCCGCCGGGGCATGGAGGCGGCTCTGCTGGCTCCCACGGCGGTCAACCAGCAAAAATTCACCTTTTCCCTGGCAGGTAACACCGTATCTGCCAAGGCAGGGCTGGGATTCTATACCGCCCTGGATCTGGGTATTGCCAAATACCATTTCGAACTGGGCGCCGCAGAGGGGGACTGGCACTGGGCCCCCTAAAAGTTGCCCGGCAGCAAAAAAGGTTCCGCGGAGAATTCTCCGCGGAACCTTTTTTATATGGCAGTTTGCTTAAATCTGTGCCAGAGCCTGATCTATATCGGCGATCAGATCCCGGGCGTCTTCCAGGCCGCAGGACATGCGCACCAGATCCGGGCCCACCCCGGCGGCCACCAGCTGTTCATCGCTCATCTGGCGGTGCGTGGAGGATGCCGGATGCAGGCAGCAGGTACGGGCGTCGGCCACATGGGTCTCGATGGCGGCCAATTTCAAATGCTTCATGAAGGCTTCCGCCGCCGATCTCCCGCCTTTCACGCCGAAAGACACTACGCCGCAGGAACCATTGGGCAGGTATTTTTCTGCCAAAGCATGGTATTTGTCGCCGGGCAGACCGCAATAGTTGACCCAGGCAATCTTGGGATGGGCGCTCAAAAATTCAGCCACAGCCTGGCCGTTTTCACAATGGCGCTTCATCCGCACATGCAGGCTCTCCAGCCCCAGATTCAGAATAAAGGCATTCTGGGGCGACTGGATGCAGCCAAAATCCCGCATCAGCTGGGCAGTGGCCTTGGTGATGAAAGCCCCCTCCCTGCCGAATTTTTCAGCATAGGTCACACCGTGGTAACTTTCGTCGGGCGTGCACAGGCCGGGAAACTTTTCCGCATGAGCCATCCAGTCAAACTTTCCGCTGTCCACAATGCAGCCGCCCACGGCAGCGCCGTGCCCGTCCATATACTTGGTGGTGGAATGGGTGACGATATCCGCTCCCCATTCAAAGGGACGGCAGTTGACGGGGGTGGCAAAGGTATTGTCAATGATCAGCGGTACGCCGTGGGCATGGGCCGCCGCGGCAAAACGCTCGATATCCAGAACCGTCAGGGCAGGGTTTGCAATGGTTTCGCCGAAGACCACTTTTGTATTCTCCTGAAACGCACCGTTCAGCTCCTCGTCCGTGCAGTCGGGCGAGATAAAGGTCACATCGATGCCCATTTTACGCATGGTCACATCAATCAGATTGAAGGTTCCCCCATAAATCGACGACGAAGCCACAATATGATCGCCGCAGGAGCAGATATTGAACAGGGCAAAGAAGTTGGCCGCCTGGCCGGAAGAGGTCAGCATGGCGGCAGAGCCGCCCTCCAGTTCGGCGATTTTAGCCGCCACATAATCGTTGGTGGGATTTTGCAGCCGGGTATAGAAATAGCCGCTGGCCTCCAGGTCAAAAAGCTTGCCCATGTCCTCGGAGGTGTCGTACTTAAAAGTCGTGCTCTGCACGATTGGGATCTGGCGCGGTTCGCCGTTGCCGGGGGTGTAGCCGCCCTGGACACAAATGGTATTGAGATGCTTCATAGCTGAACAATCCTTTCTTTCTCGTTTCCTGCGGCGCCTTTCAGCTCAGCGGCACACTGACGACGATCCCGCCGAAAAATTCCATGCTCTCCCC
>CALDMR010000067.1 GCA_937915065.1 uncultured Clostridia bacterium | reverse complement strand
CAAAAAGCGCGCGGCGCGGATTTTGAAACGGGCAATCTCCTGCACCGGGCAAAGGCTATGATCCCCATTTTGGTACCGCTGTTTATCAGTGCTTTTCGCCGGGCAGACGAGCTGGCCACGGCCATGGAGTGCCGCTGCTACCACGGCGGCGAAGGCCGCACCAAACTCCATATCTTGCGTTATCACCGGCGGGATCTGTTCTGTATCCTGCTGACTTCGCTGATTACCATTGCAGTGGTCATCATCAGCCGGTTGGGATACTGAGCGAAATAAAGGAGCGGTTATGCGAAAAAATATTGCTTTGAAACTAATGTATAACGGCACGGCTTACCACGGCTGGCAGGTGCAGAAGCGGGATGTCACCGTGGCGGGCACCCTGGAAAAAGCGCTCTCCGGCCTGGCCGGTGAGCGCATCCATTTGGTGGGCGCAGGGCGAACAGATGCGGGTGTTCATGCTGAGCACTATATTGCCAATTTTCATACAGATATGACGATCCCCTGTGACCGTCTGCCTTTGGCCATCAATGTGCGTCTGCCCGAGGACATTGCCGTCCAGGCAGCCTATGAGGTGGATGACGGCTTCAATGCCATCGGTTCGTGTTTGAAAAAAGAATATACCTATCGCATCTATAACTCCCGCATCAGCAACCCTTTTTATGTGCACCGGGCTTATTTTTATCCCAAGGTGTTGGATGAGACCGTGATGGATCGGGCGGCGCGGATGTTTGAGGGAACCCATGATTTTGCCGCTGTGCGCAGTGTGGGTACCGATGTGAAGAGCACCGTCCGCACGATTTACTACTGCTATGTCACCCGCAACGGCGACCTGTTGGAAATGAAAGTCTGCGCCAACGGGTTTTTATACAATATGGTTCGTGCCATTGCCGGAACCGTGTTGTATGCGGCGGAGGGAAAGCTGACGCCGGAGGATATTCCGGCGATCCTGGACAGTGGCAACCGCACGCTGGCCGGCCCCACGGTTCCGCCCGGGGGGTTGTATCTCACGAAACTTTGGTATGAGGATGAGCGTTTGAATGGATGAGAATAAAGGCAAAGTGAACCGGAGAGACGAAGGCAACATCATCGACCTGCGGCCGGCGCTGGAGAAAAAAGAACGGGCAGAGCGGGCCGAGGCCAAGCGCCTGCGTAAGGAGGAACGGCCGCCGTTCCTGCGGCGAATGCTGTCGCTGCTGCTGGTGCTGGGAATTGTTCTGGCGGCAGTGCTGCTGACGGTGTATTGGGATCGGATCAATTTTGACGCCCTGCGCCGGGCTGTTTCCTATTGGGGAGCGGAACAGAGCGAAACGGGCAAAATGGAACCGTTTGTTTATGACCGGGGCACGGATAACCAGTTTGCCGATCTTGGAAAACACCTGGCCTTTGTGTCCAATAAAGAAGCTGTGCTTTATGATTATGACGGCGCTGTCCTGTTTCATAAGGATCTGCGGATGGACACACCGGCGCTGGATACCGGCGGCGGCGTTGCTGTGGCCTATGATATCGGAGGGCGCGATTTAATCGTGTTCAGCGAAAAAGGCGAGAAACTGTCGCTGGAGCTGGAGGAAGGTCTGGCGCTTTATTCTGCGTCTTTGAATCGCTCGGGCTGGCTGGCGGTCACAAGCCAGAAAAAGAGCCAGAAAGGCTGCGTGGCGGTGTATAACGCAGAAATGGACAAGGTCTTTGAGTTTGATTCCGCTTCCCGCTTTGTTACCGGCGCCTATGTGACCGAGGACTGCAAATACATGGTCGCCCAGACCCTGGGCGAGGAGAATGGCCTGTTTGCCAGCGAAATGGCTGTATACCGGCTGGACAGCGAAGAGCAGTATGCCGAGTTTTCTTTGGAGGATGCCATGGTGCTGGAAGTTGGCTCTGTGGGCGGACAGACGCTTTGCATTGCCGAGAATCGGGCTGTGGTGGCTGCCACCGGCGGAAAAGTCAGCGCGACCTATTCCTATGCCATGCCCTATCTGCGGGATTATTCCTGCGAGGGCGATGGGTTTGCTGCCCTGGTGATGAACCGCCATCGGGCGGGCACCAGCGGCAAGCTGGTCACGATCGGAAACACGGGAGAGGCGATCGCAGAGTTGGATCTGTCGGAAGAAGTCCTGGATGTATCTGCGGCAGGGCGATATTTGGCCGTGCTTTATGCCGAGCGCTTGGTGGTCTATAATAAGGATCTGACGGAATATGCTGTGTCGGAGCAAACTGGGGAAGCAGAGTCGGTTTGTATGCGTGACGATGGCGCGGTATGGCTGATTTCCGGCGGAGAGGTTTCCTTGCTGCTGCCGTAAATTCATGAATTTTTTGTAACGTTTTTCCCGCGAGGTATCATTTTATGCAAATGGCTGTTATAATAGATTTGATTTTGGCTGCGGTGCTGCTCGCCTTTACGGTAATGGGGTGGCGGCGCGGCGCATTCAAAAGTGTGATCGGCATTGTGATTGTGATTGCATCGCTTTTGGGTGCGGGCCTTGTGGCGGAGCAGGCTGCGCCTGCGGCAGCCAAAGCGGTGGCGCCTATGATTGCAGAGCGCATCGAGGCCCGCCTGGATGCCGGGTTAGAGCAAGCATTGCCGGAAGTTAACGATGGAGAAGAGGGCGCTGCGGCCCTGTTTTCCGGTATGGGGCTGTATCACAAAACGGCAGAGCATTTAGCTAGCAGCGTAGCTGAGCAGGTGCGTGAAACCGGGCAAAGCCTGGTGGAGGCCGCCGTGGAAAGCATGGTGCTCAGTGTTGCCAGGGCAGTGCTGTTCCTGGTGGTATTTCTGGCGCTGTTGGTGGCGCTGAAACTGGTGTCCAAGGTGCTGGGATTATTGACGGCAGTGCCCGGCCTGCACTTGATGAACGCTGCCTGCGGCGGTTTGCTTGGATTGCTTCAGGGCGGTCTTGCCCTGTTTGCGGTGGTTTGGGCCATTCAGTTTTTGGGAAACGGAATTCCGGAAGAGGTCGTATCACAAACGATCCTGTTTCGCTTTTTCGCAACGCTGAATCCCATTGCGATGGTATCCGGCCTGTAAGATATAGGAGGTAAACATGCAACCAACTCTTTGTTCAAGATGTAAAAAATATGTGGCGGTGGTCTACATTTCTAAAATGGAAGACGGCAAGCCTGTTAACGAGGGCCTGTGCCTGCGCTGTGCTAAAAATCTGGGGCTGCCCCAGGTGGATGAGATGATGAAGCGCATGGGCATTTCTGACGATGAATTAGAAAAGATCACGGAGGAGATGATGCAGGCTTTCGGCGGCGCCGAAAATCTGGACAACCTGCCCATGGGACTGGATGACGACGGAGATGATGACGAGGGCGATGAAGGGAAAACGGCCACATTTCCGTTTTTGAACCGCCTTTTCGGCGGGGATGCCGCACGGGACGAAAGTCAGGGCGGCGCCGAGGGCGAGGAACCCAGAGCCCATGCGCCGAAAAAGCCGGGAAAGCGCAAATTCCTGGAAAATTACTGCATCAACCTGACGGGCCGCGCCCGGGCAGGGGAACTGGATGCTATGATCGGCCGGGAAACGGAAGTTGAGCGGGTCATTCAGATTCTGAATCGCCGTCAGAAAAACAATCCCTGCCTGATCGGCGAACCCGGCGTGGGTAAAACGGCCATTGCCGAGGGCCTGGCCCAGCGCATCGTCAGTGGCGAGGTGCCCTATAAATTGCGGGACAAAGAAGTCTATCTGCTGGATCTGACGGCGCTGGTGGCCGGAACCCAATTCCGCGGCCAGTTTGAGAGCCGCATGAAGGGCTTGATCGAAGAAATCAAAAAAACGGGCAATATCATCCTGGTCATCGACGAGATCCACAATATTGTGGCGGCAGGCGATGCAGAGGGCAGTATGAACGCTGCCAATATTCTCAAGCCGGCCCTCAGCCGGGGCGAGATCCAGGTTATCGGCGCAACCACCTTTACGGAATATCGCAAGCATATTGAGAAGGACACGGCTTTGGAGCGCCGTTTCCAGCCTGTTACCGTGAATGAACCCAGTGTTGAGGACACCTTGGAGATCCTCAAGGGGATTGCCCATTATTATGAGCAGTACCACGGCGTGCGGATCCCGGACGGGGTACTGCGCCAGGCTGTGTTGTTGAGCGAGCGCTATATTACCGATCGTTTCCTGCCGGATAAGGCCATCGACTTGATCGATGAGGCTTGTTCCGATGTGAATTTGAAAGACCCCAGCATCAACCGCCGCATGGAGATCGAGAAGGAACTGGCGGATTATGAGAAGGAAAAGGAACTGCTGGTGGAAGATACCAGCGAAGAGTCTTATGCCCGCCAGGCGGAAATCAAGAGCCGCGAGATCCAGCTGACCGGTGAACTGGACGCCATCAAGGCTGCCGGCGATCCCACGCTGTCCATTGAAAACCTGGCCCGCGTGATCGAACTGTGGACAAAGATCCCCGCCAGCAAGATCAAGGAAGAAGAGTTCCGCAGCCTGTCCGAGTTGGAAAAGCGGCTGAAAGAGCATATCATCGGCCAGGACGAGGCCGTGGAGGCAGTTGCTGCCGCCATCCGGCGCAACCGCGTGGGCATTTCGCCCAAGCACAAACCTGTCAGCTTTATTTTTGTGGGTTCCACCGGCGTGGGTAAAACGGAGTTGGTCAAGCGGATGGCCGAAGACTTGTTCCATACGCCCGATGCATTGATTCGCCTGGATATGTCTGAATTCATGGAGAAGCACAGCGTGTCCCGGCTGATCGGATCGCCCCCCGGTTATGTGGGGTATGATGAAGCTGGCCAGTTGACGGAGAAGATCCGCCGCAAGCCCTACGCGGTGGTTCTGTTCGACGAGATCGAAAAGGCCCATCCGGATGTGCTGAATGTATTGCTGCAAATCCTGGACGACGGCCGGATCACAGATGCCCATGGCCGCCGGGTCAACTTTGAACACACGGTCATTGTTATGACGTCCAACGCCGGTTCCAACACCAAAGAGGGAACGGTGGGCTTTGGCCGCACCGTCAGCGAACTGGATCGCGACCGGGCTATGAAAGCGCTGAACCAGTTCCTGCGTCCGGAATTTATCAATCGTGTGGACGAAATTATTTGCTTCAACCACCTGAGCGAAGAGAACTTCCGCGGTATCGCCCGGATCATGCTGGATGAATTGGTGGCATCTTTGAAAGAAAAGGGCCTGGAATTTTCCTATGATGAGAAGCTGGTGGACTATGTGACGCACGAGTCCTATTCGCTGACCTATGGCGCCCGCAACCTGCGCCGCACGCTGCAGAAAGAGATTGAAGATCCTCTGGCGGGCCGCATCATCGGTGAATATGAGCATCCTTTTACGAAAATCAGCGCTACCGTGGAGAATGAGAAAGTCGTTTTGTATACGATGTAAAAAAGAGAGAAAGGCGGGAACAGAATGCTGTTTCGCAAGGATATTGAACCGCGCTGCGCCTATTGCGCCAAAGCTGCTTACCGGGTGAATGAAAACGAGGTGCTCTGCAGGAAAAAGGGCATTGTCAGCCCGGAATACCACTGCCGCGCCTTCCGCTATGACCCTCTGCTGCGCGAACCTCCCGCCCCCATCAAACTCAATACGGCAAAGCTGTCTGAAGAAGACTTCAAACTGTGATGATAAAAAAGAGCCCCGCAGCCTTGTTGGCTGCGGGGCTCTTTTTGATCGCATAGGATAGATATTTATTTGTTTTTGGCCCGCAGGGTATGCACAAAGGATTCAATGCGGTCAAAGGCAACGCGCAGGTCGTCCAGGGAGTAGGCGTAGGAAATGCGCAGAAAGCCTTCTCCGCATTTACCGAAAGCGCTGCCGGGCACCACGGCCACTTTTTCCTGCCGCAGCAATTCCATGGCAAAATCCTCGCTGCTCATGCCGAATTCGGTGATGTTGGGGAAAATATAGAAAGCACCCTTTGGCTCGAAGCAGGGGATCTGCATCTCCTGGAACCGGCGCAGCAGATATTTGCGGCGGCGGTTATAGTCCTTGCGCATCATTTGGGTATCGGCGTCGCCGTCGGTCATGGCATATATAGCGGCGTACTGACTGATGGTGGGGGAGGACATGATGCAGTACTGATGGATTTTCACCATTTGCTGCATGATGGAGGCCGGAGCCATGGCATATCCAAGCCGCCAGCCGGTCATGGCAAAGGCTTTGGAGAAGCCGTTGACAAAGA
>CALDMR010000066.1 GCA_937915065.1 uncultured Clostridia bacterium | reverse complement strand
CGATGACCGACAAAACAGCCCGTCTATTTCACGACAGAACAGGCCGTCTGCGACAGCAACTAAGAAAACGGCTTCAAATGATACTTTTGCGAAAAATTGCAACCAAAATTGCAACCAGATTTTAACGCATCGAAAGGCGCGGACACAATTACCGCTTCGCGGCGCTTTTACTGCGCGCATAAAAATATCGCTTTTAACCATCCCTTAAAAGGGCAAGTTCTTTGAGGACTTGCCCTTGTTCATTTTCAGGTTTCACGCCGGGCATCGAGGGATCATACAAATCTCACCGCCGTTTTCGGTTCCGGCGGGCAGAAAAAAGCACACGGAGCAATCATTTGCTCCGTGTGCTTGTGATATGTAATGATCAGTCCTCGATATTCTTCAGATCGGGAGAGATGATCAGGGTTGCTTCGGTAGCAGCCTGGACATCTTCCACAGTGAATTCGGGGTTGATTTCCACCAGCTCCAGGCCCTTATCGGTCACATTGATCACGCCCATCTCGGTGATGATCTTGGTCACACAGGTCTGCGTGGTCAGAGGCAGGGTGCACTCCTTCAGGATCTTGGGAGCACCCTTCTGGGTGTGCTCCATGGCAACGATCACGTTGGATGCGCCGGCGCACAGATCCATAGCGCCGCCCATGCCGGGAACCATCTTTCCGGGGATAATCCAGTTGGCCAGGTTACCCTTTTCATCGACCTGCAGAGCGCCCAGAACGGTTGCATCCACATGGCCGCCGCGGATCAGGCCAAAGGAAGTGGCGGAATCAATAAAAGCGCCGCCGGGAGCGATGGAAGAAGGCTGGCCGCCTGCGTCAACAACATTGGGATCTGCCACTTCGGGCTTGCCGCCCTGACCTGCCATGCCGACCTCGGCCTGCAGGATCACATGCACATCTGCGGGCAGGTATGCGGGCACCATGGTGGGCAAACCAATACCCAGATTGACAAAGTCGCCATCCTTGAATTCTTTTGCAACTCTCTTGGCAATATAGCCCTTAATCAAAGCCTTATCCATTTATTTAACCCTCCATATCCACAATGTAATCAACCAGAACATTCTGGATCAGGACCTCGTCGGGATCCATCATGTCGATCACCTTATCTGCCTGGCAGATCACCGTATCTGCAGCAGTGGCCATCACCACATTGAAGTTGCGGGCATCGCCATGGATCTTCACATTGCCGTACTTATCTGCCACGGAGCCGTAAACCAAAGCCACATCAGCATGCAGGGGACGCTCCAGAAGCCATTCCTTGCCGTCGATCATAATGGATTCCTTCTCAGCACCGCCGACATCTTCAGCGCCAACGCCGACGGGCGTACCCAGACCGGTAGGCGTCAAAATACCGCCCAGACCGTATCCGCCTGCGCGAATCTTTTCAGCCATGGAACCCTGGGGTACCAGCGTAACCTTCATGGAGCCGTCATTCATCTTCTGGCCCACTTCTTTATTCATACCAATATGAGTTGCCCACAGATGCGCAACCTGACCATTGTGAATCAACTCATGCAAACCATGAGGCAGAGCAGGCAAACCACCGTCGTTTGCGATGATTGTCAAATCCTTCACGCCGGATTCTGCGATTGCGTGCAGCACCTCATTCGGGCCGCCTGCGCTCAAAAAACCGCCGACCATAACAGTCATGCCGTCTTTGATCTGAGCAACAGCCTCGTCCATAGATACAATTTTAGCCATGAATTCATACCTCCCATTTTTATTTACATGGATATCGATCCATTTGAATGTCCATGTAATCTAATTTGTATTATAGCACTTCTTTAGTAATTATCAACTACTATCTTTGGTTCTTTATTCTTTCTTTCGTGCTAAATATTACAAAACCATTTCCCGGGGAATGTTTTGTTTTCTTTCAAATCCCCCGCCCTTTTCAATTATTTAGGGAACTAACGTAGGAAAACCATTGTTTCCCCTCTGTTTTCCTTGTCAAAAAAACTCTTCCGCCTTGTTATTTTTTTAACATACTCTTGGCAAATTTCGTCTTCCTGCAAGCACAGTTTCACGTTCAAACAAAAACTCCAGGCCGGAGCATTGCTCCGGCCTGGAGTTTTTAGATGTAATTAAAACGGTTGTCAGAAACGCTTAGCACTTTTCAACAACAACGGCAGTACCCATACCACCGCCGATGCACAGCGTAGCCAGACCCTTCTTGGCATCGTCTCTCTTCTGCATCTCGTGCAGCAGGGTAACAATGATACGGGCACCGGAAGCGCCAACGGGATGGCCCAGAGAAATGGCGCCGCCGTTCACGTTCACCTTTGCCATATCGAAGCCCAGCTCACGGCCCACAGCGATGGACTGTGCTGCAAAAGCTTCGTTTGCCTCAACCAAGTCGATATCGTCGATGGTCACACCGGCAGCAGCCATAGCGTTGCGGGATGCGGGAACGGGGCCCACGCCCATGATCTTGGGATCCACGCCGCCCTGGCCATAACCAATCAGCTTTGCCATGGGCTTCAGGCCGTACTTCTCGACAGCTTCAGCGGAAGCCAGAACCAGTGCAGCAGCACCATCGTTGATACCGGAAGCATTGGCAGCAGTCACGCGCTGAACATGCTTTCTGGTATCAGCCTCATGGATGCCGGTCAGCTCGAAGGTATGAACAACTTCATCCTCAACGCCCTCGGGACCCACGGGGAATGCGCCGCGCAGCTTGGCAATGCCTTCAGCGGTCACGCCAGCCTTGGGGAACTCGTCGACCTTGAACTCAACGATTTCCTTCTTCTTCTTAACGGGCACTGCAACGATCTCATCGACGAACTTGCCGGCAGCCTGAGCAGCCTCAGTCTTCTGCTGGGAAGCAGCTGCAAAAGCATCCTGCTCTTCGCGGGTGATGCCCCAGATATCGTTGATGTTTTCAGCGGTGGTACCCATGTGATAGTTGTTGTAAGCTTCCCACAGGCCGTCCTTGATCATGGTATCGACCATCTGGGTGTTGCCCATACGAGCGCCGTAACGGCCTGTGGGCAGAGCATAGGGAGCAGCAGACATATTCTCAGTACCGCCGCAGACAATGATGTCAGCATCGCCAGCCTTGATAGCACGGGCACCCTCGATGACAGACTTCATGCCGGAACCGCAGACCATACCAACGGTATATGCGGGAACGGAGAAAGGCAGGCCAGCCTTGACACCGACCTGACGGGCAACGTTCTGGCCCTGGCCAGCGGTCAGGATGCAGCCGAACATCAGCTCGTCAACCTGCTCGGGCTTCACGCCGGCGCGCTTCATGGCTTCCTTCACCACGATAGCACCCAGATCGGAAGCGGGAACATCCTTCAGGGTACCACCGAAAGAACCAATTGCAGTTCTGCAGCAATTAACAATATAAACCTCAGACACGTGAAATACCTCCTAAAAAATTTGGTAGACTCAGTTTACTCGCAAATTACCTAAATGTCAACAGGCATACCCCCCGCCAAACTGGAGAAATCGCACATATTGTTAAAAAAATCACAATATTTCCATTTCAGATCGCGAGCCATATCCGTTTTTTTCTATTATTATTTCCTATTTTGTCATATTTGTACAAAAATCACCTTGGGAGCATAATCTCTAATGCTCCCAAGGTGACTCCAATCTTATGATTCCTCTGTGGATCCCGTGTCGGTTTCCGGCACCGGCAGCGCCTCGCGTGCCGCCTGCAGTGCGGGGTAGAACGCAGACACATCGATCGCCTCATAGGCTTCTGTTTTCACGACCTCCAGCTGGTCGATATAATCGTTCACATAATCGTAAACTGCGCCGTACTCCGTATCCTGATAATACATCAGCAGCTCGCC
The DNA here is from genome assembly GCA_937915065.1 of uncultured Clostridia bacterium. Taxonomy (GTDB): domain Bacteria; phylum Bacillota; class Clostridia; order Oscillospirales; family Oscillospiraceae; genus Pseudoscillospira. The sequence continues at coordinate 25,542 of CALDMR010000066.1, read as the reverse complement.
GTCGCTCAGATTTGTATAATCATTGCGCTGGGCATAGGCATTCAGGTTTTCCTCCGTGGGTTCCAGCGCACCGCCCTCGCCCAACAGCTTCTGGCACAATCCGGAATACAGGAACGGCACCGCGCTGTTCTCCTGCAGTGTCTTCTTGTTCAGACCCGCAAAATCCATCAGATACTGATAAACCTCTGCGCTGCCGTAGTACTCCGCATAGTATTCCTCAATGGTATCAAGCTGCGCCTGCTGTGTCTCCGTCAGAGCCACGCCCTGCTCCTTGGCCAGCAGCTCCACCGCCACGCGCTGGGATACGTAATAATCCGCCTGCTCCTTGGCGAAATCAGCCACGGTCATATCGCCGGTCATCGCCATACTCCAATCGGTGATGCCATAATACTGGTAAATCGCATCGCAGGAAGCCGCCAGCCAATACAGGTATTCATCCGCAGTGACATCACGCTCGCCCACCTGCAAAACGACAGTGTTCGCCTTCACGCCGGCCGCCTGGGTAGTGATCAGCCGGCCGCCCATATTCTGGATCGCATTTCCGCCAAACCATCCTGCCAGGATCAACGCAATACATACGATCAGCGCCACCGCTCTGCTCTTCAAACCTTCCATACATTCAAACATCCTTTCAACGCTGTTGCCCGTGCGCCCCTGGCGCATCTTGAAACTTTTGCTATTCTACCATGTTTCCGTCCTGCTCTCAAGTGCTTTTTCGCAATCAGCCGGCAGCCGCTTCTCCAGAAGCAGCAGAAAGGGCGTCCACCAATTCCGTACACTGTTCCAAAACATCCGCCCCGGGCTGCAGCCGCAGCACCACACAGGGCGTACTGCCCGCGCCCAGCCGCAGCCGCGACCGGTATTTCTTCATGCCGCATACCACAGCCAGCCGCTGGAGATCCATATCTTCCATAACAAACTGCACCGAAGTGTCTTTCTGCGTAATTTCCGTAATGCCGACCCGGACCGCCGCCGCCCGCAGCAGGGCCACATCCAGCAATACCAGCACGCTTTTCGGCGCCTCGCCATAGCGATCCAGCAGTTCGTCCATCAAATCATCCGCATCTTCCCGGCTGCGGATGGCCGCGATCCGGCGATACAGATCCATCCGCTGTTCCGACGACGCCACATAGCGCTCCGGAATATTGGCCGAAACATTGAGATCCGCCATGCAGTTCCGCTCCTTTTTCTGCGGCTGTCCCTGCTCCTCCAACACAGCGTCTTCCAACAGCTGCAGGTACATATCATAGCCCACGCTCATCATAAATCCGGACTGCTCCGGCCCCAGCAAATTGCCTGCGCCCCGGATCTCCAGATCCCGCATGGCAATCTTGAATCCCGAGCCGAATTCCACATACTCCCGGATTGCAGACAATCGCTTGTCCGCCGTTTCCGACAGGACTTTCCCCCGGCGAAATGTCATATAGGCATAGGCCCGCCGCGCACTGCGGCCGATCCGTCCGCGGATCTGGTGCAGCTGCGCCAGCCCCAGATGATCTGCATCCTCAATGATCAGCGTATTCACATTCGGAATGTCGATTCCGGTCTCAATAATGGTCGTGCACACCAGCACCTGCGTCTGGCCGTCGATCACGCCCTGCATCACAGCTGAAAGCTGCTGTTCGTTCAGCTTTCCGTGTGCCACTGCCACCTGTACCTCTTCCCCCAGCATCTCCCGGATCCGGGCCGCCGTGCGGTCGATCGTATCCACCCGGTTGTGCAGATAATAAACCTGCCCGCCCCGCTGGATCTCCCGGCGCATGGCGTCGCACAGCACCGACCAATCGTGCTCCAGCACATAGGTCTGCACGCTCTGACGATTCTTCGGCGGCGCTTCCAGGGTACTCATATCCCGCACCCCGGACAGGGCCATGTTCAGTGTCCGCGGGATCGGCGTAGCGGATAGCGTCAGCACATCCACCTGCCGGGACATCTCCTTGAGTTTTTCCTTGTGGGTCACGCCGAAGCGCTGCTCTTCATCAATCACCAACAGGCCCAAATCCTTAAATGCCACGCTTTTCTGCAGCAGCCGATGGGTGCCGATCAGCAAGTCCACGGCGCCGCTTTGCAGATCCTGCAGGATTTTTTTGCTCTGCTTCGGCGTTTGGAACCGGCTCAGCACCGCAATATTCACCGGAAAGGCCCGGAACCGGTTCACCGCTGTGGCATAGTGCTGCTGCGCCAGAACGGTCGTGGGCACCAGAATAGCCGCCTGCTTTCCGTCCAAAATACACTTCATCACAGCCCGCAGCGCCACCTCTGTTTTGCCGTAGCCCACGTCGCCGCACAGCAGCCGGTCCATGGGCACCGGCCGCTCCATATCCTCCTTGATTTCCCGGATGCAGCGCATCTGATCCTCCGTCGCATCATAGGGGAACGCCTCTTCAAACTCCGTCTGCCAGGGCGAATCGGGCGAAAACGCAAAGCCCTGTTTTTTCTGCCGCTCGGCATACAGCTTGATCAGGCCCTTGGCCAGATCTTTGGCCGCAGCTTTGGCCCGGCTCTTGCTGCGGGCCCACTCCGTACCGCCCAATTTGTTCAGCCGGGTTTTCTCATGATCCTCTCCGCCGCCGATATACTTGCTGACCAGATCCAGCTGTGTGGCCGGGACATACAGGCAGTCGCTGCCTGCATAGGCAATTTTGATATAGTCCCGGTCAGCTCCGTCCACCGTCATCTTGATGATACCCACAAAGCGGCCCACGCCATGATGCACATGCACCACCAGGTCACCGGGGGACAAATCGGTGTAAGACTGCAGCTTTTGCCGATTGGAGCGTTCTTTTTTCGGCTTTGCCTTTTTTGCTGCGGACGCCGTCAGCTGTCCCTCCGTCAGCACCGCCAGAGAAAGCTGGCCATATTCCACACCCGCCGACAATGTCCCGATGCTGATCTGCGCCTGTCCCGGCGCAGGCAGGTTTTCCCCCCGGAAATCCAGCGCCGCAGAAATGCCCTTTTCCTCCAGCAGCCGCTGCAGATTTCTGGCCCGCGTTTCGCTGCCGCACAGCACCAGCACCCGGAACCCCGCCTGCAAATATTGCTCCAGATCCGCCGCCGCCGTTTCCAGGCTGCCGCCATAGGAGGAAAGTTGTTTGGCCGCCAGCTGCAGCAATGTCCGCGGCGCCACAGGATAACGGGATGTGGGTAGGGAAGAAAGCATATAAACCGGATATGCTTCCATTTTCTTCCATAGTTCTTCAGCGCTCAGTGTCAGGCGGGCCCATTCACCCGCCAGCACCCCCGCCTTGAGCAGTGTTTCCGCATCTTCTTTCATCTGCCAGAGGTAATTCTTCACCCGCTCCATCACCCGGGCGCTGTCGCAAATGCATACGACACTGTTCCCGTCGAGATACTCAAGCGGGGTGGACATCGTTCCATAAATGGCCGCTGCATAGCGATCCAGCCCACTGTGAAGTGCATGCTCCCGCAGCAGTGCGCCGTCATTTTTCAAGGTCTGGATCAGCGTGTCGCTGCTGTTTTTGCGCTTGCTCAGCCGGCCGGCCAGGGCCTCCAGCTTTTCCGCCAATCCCTCAGCGCCGCCCTCTGCCAGCTCCGGCAGCACTTCCTCCGCCGGCAGGATCGTCACCCGGCGGATATTTTTTGTACGGCGCTGGGTCGAAAGGTCAAAGGCTCCCATGGCGTCCACATCATCGCCAAAAAACTCAATGCGCGCCGGCGCTTCCATGCCGGGGCCGAACACATCCAAAATACCGCCGCGCAAGGCAAATTGGCCCACGCCCTCCACCTGTTCGCAGCGGCTGTAACCCATGGCAGTCAACTGCCCGCTCAGGCTTTGCAAGTCTGCGCTGCCATCTGCCTCCAATGCGATCACATGCCGCCGCAGCAGCTCCGGCGGCAGGGTATACTGCAGCAAGGCCTCCGGCGTGGCAACTACCACCTGCGCGTCCCCCTGTATCATGCGGTACAACGCCTCCAGCCGCCGCTGCTCCCACTCGTGGGATGCCACGGCAGCGGCGCGAAAATGGAACTCCCGCCCGGCCAGAAGCACCGGAACGATGCCGGTGAGATGCTCCAGATCCGCCGCCATGCGGGCTGCTTCCCCATCGTCGCTGCACAGAGCCAGGAGGGGACGGCCGCTCTGCTCCAGCACCGCCGCGCAGACTTGGGCCCGGTGGGCCGGCCCCAACCCCGTCATGGCAGCGGGACAGCCGCCATGCTCGATACAGTTCAGCAATTCCTCGATCTCCGGAATGGTACACAATTCCCTGATCAGCCGATTCATATCCTTCCTCCTTGCTCCAACGCGCAGCGGCAGTCCGCATCCCGCCGGGGGACACGCACTGCTCCGCAAGTGTCTTTTTTCATTTAACTCAGCCGTTATAGCGGCTCATAGCCTTGTCTGCTCCGTCTGTGATGATGCATTCGACGGCATCCAATCCCCGGGTGATCGTCTCTTCCAGGGTTTTCCATTCTGCCGCCGTAGGCCGGCCCAGCACCCAAGCCGCCAGATCATACTCCGGATTTGGCTTTTCGCCCACGCCGATCTTCACCCGCGGGAAATTACTGCTGCCCAGCCGGGCAATAATATCCTTCACGCCGTTGTGCCCGCCGGCGCTGCCGTTGGGCCGCACCCGCAGTTTTCCCACCGGCAGGGAAATATCGTCAAACAGCACGATGATCCGCTCCGGCGGGATCTTATAAAAGGCTGCTGCCTGCTGCACCGCCACACCGCTCAGATTCATCATGGTTTGGGGTTTCATCACCAGCACCTTTTCGCCCCCCAGCGTCACCGTCCCCGTCAGCGCTTTGAATTTCAGCTTGTCAAACCGGGTGCCGGTGCGTTTTTCCAGAGCGTCCGCCCCGTGAAATCCCACATTGTGCCGGGTATCATTGTATTTTATGCCGGGATTTCCAAGACAGACCAACAGCCAGCCCACCGCGCCGTCTTTTTCTTTGAAGAACATTTCCTTCACTCCTTTCCCCCGCCGCCCCACCGAAGCGGGATAAACAGGGCAAGGCGGGGATCGGATGATCCCCGCCGGATACTTGACTTATTGCACAAACTGGTACGCTCAGGTGAACAGCTTGGAAACGGACATCTCGCTGTAGATCCGCTCGATGGCCTCGGCAAACATATGCGCCACAGACAAATATTTCAGCTTGCCGCACTTGCCGGCAGGCACGGCAGGAATGGTGTTCAGGAACGCCATTTCCGTGATGGGGCTCTCGCTGATCCGCTCCAGCGCAGGGCCGGACAGCACTGCATGGGAAGCGCAGGCATGAACCGTTTTTGCGCCGCCGACTTCAATGATGGCCTTGGCCGCGTTGCAGATGCTGCCGGCGGTATCCACCATGTCGTCAAAAAGAATACAGTCGCGGCCCTTGACATCGCCGATGATATTCATAACTTCACAGGAATTTGCTTTGGGGCGGCGTTTATCCACGATCGCCAGGCTCATTCCCAGCTTCTGCGCAAATGCACGGGCGCGGGAAACGGAACCCACATCGGGAGAAACAACGACCATGTCGCCCGCCGTTTCGGCAAACATTTCGCCGTAATAATCCACAAAGATCGGATTGCCCAGCAGGTTGTCCACAGGGATATCAAAGAAGCCCTGGATCTGTGCGGCATGCAGGTCCATGGTCAGCACCCGGTCAGCGCCGGCAGCTTCGATCATGTTCGCCACCAGTTTTGCAGAGATCGGGTCTCTCGCCTTGGCTTTTCTGTCCTGGCGGGCATAACCGAAATAGGGCATCACTGCGGTGATACGGCCGGCGGAAGCGCGCTTCAGTGCGTCGATCATAACCAGCATTTCCATCAAGTTGTCATTGACGGGGTTGCAGGTGGACTGGATCACGAAAACATCGCTGCCGCGCACACTTTCATACAGGGAAGCATAGCATTCACCGTCGGCAAATTTGCCAACTTCAGAATCGCCCAGCTTCGTGTTCAGGTGCTGACAAATCTCCTGTGCCAAAGCACGGTTCGAGTTGCCAGCAAAGATTTTGATATCCTTACCATGTGCAATCATTCCAAAGTACCTCTCTTTTTTATTTTTCGGTTCATTCAGCTTATGGAACGCTTTATTTTATCGCCCAGCGCCAGCGCCGGCGGTAAAACCTTATTTCAGGCGGCCGTCTTTCCGGCGCCGGTCTGCCCAGCCGGGCAGATTCTCCTGGCGTGCGCGGGCAATGCCCAAATCACCCGCGGGCACCTCTCCGGTAATGGTGGAACCTGCCGCCGTATACGCGCCGTCGCCCACTGTGACCGGCGCCACCAGATTGGTGTTGCAGCCGATAAAGGCATGGCTGCCGATGGTCGTGCGGAATTTCTCTTTTCCGTCGTAGTTGCAGGTAACGGTGCCGCAGCCGAAATTGCAATCCTCGCCCACATCGGCGTCGCCCACATAAGTCAGATGGGCCATCTTCGTTCCCCGGCCCAGGGTGCAGTTTTTCAATTGGACAAAAGCGCCGATCTTGCTGTCCTCTCCCACCACGCTGTGGGGGCGCAGATGCGCGTAGGGCCCCACGGAGCAGCCGCTGCGGATCTCGCTTTCCTCGCACTGGGACGCATTGATGGTCACGCCGTCGCCCACGCTGCAGTCGGTGAGCATCACATCCGGGCCGATCTCACAGTCCTCGCCGATCACCGTCTCGCCGCGCAGGATCGTATTGGGCAGGATCACCGTGCCCGCGCCCACGCGCACCCGGGGATCAATATAAGTATTATTGGGATCCATCACATTGGCCCCGGCGCTCAGCAGATCCCGCAGGATCTTGGAGCGGCCCAGAAACTGCATGCTGTTCAGCCCTTTCATAGAGCCAATGCTGGTAAAGCCGGGCGCGCTTTCAGCCCCCTCCACCTCGCCACTCTGCCGCCGCAGGCTGTCGGCCAGCGTTTCACCGGCCACGGTGTATACTTCATTGCGCCCGGCGCTTTCCACCGGCACCGCCGCGCCGGGAATCACCAATGTTTGTTCCGGCCCCTGTAAAAATTCCACCAGATCTTTGAGCTTTTCGGAAACAACAACACCTGCTTCAGATGCAAAGCAAGTCAGGGCTTCCCGCCGGTGCGCTTCCGGGCACAGCACAAAAAAGCGCTCCACACCGCCCTCGCGCAGGGATTTCTCCAACCACGTCAGCATCGGGCAGAACAGCACGCTATGCAGCAGCAGCGGCTTTTTCAGCCGGCACTCCCCGTCATTTTCGTCATCCATAAAGATCACGGCACGCTTTGTTTCGATCATATTTTTATTCTCTCCAAATTCCGAAGGGGCCGGCTGCCCGGCGGGCGAAACCTCCCCATCATGAAAATACAGTTTCATTATAGCAAACCCTTTCTGAAAAATCCATGTTTTTACATGAATTTTTCAGATTCTTTCTTTTTTCTGCCCAGACTCTGCCGGAATACTTCGCGCTCCCACCGCCCCAAGCCCGAAAAAGCGTTCTGCTCCGATTCCCTTTGGCCCTGTCCTCCTGCCGCAGAAAGATGTATTTCAGCTTTCACTTTTCCCCGTTTCCACCCCTTTTTTTGCTTATTCTGTTCTGTTTTTGCTTTTTTGTCGCAAATGCAACGGTATTGATATTTTTTGGCAAACTTTTTGTTTTTTCCACCGAAATACGAACAATTTTTTATCATTTTCCGCGAAAAAAGCGCAAATTATTGTTGAAATCATACTCACTTTGCATTACAATGAATGAGCCGAGCGAAAAGGGCCGCTTTTTCCCCTCCGCCGTGCAAGAAACTGAAACAGAAGGGTCACACTATATGATTAATATTGTACTGGTGGAACCGGAGATCCCCGCAAATACCGGCAACATCTCCCGCACCTGCGCCGTCACCGGCTGTGCGCTCCATTTGATCCGCCCCCTGGGCTTCGACATTTCCGAAAAAGCAGTCAAGCGCGCCGGGCTGGATTATTGGGACAAGCTGAATCTGACGGTGTACGACAACCTTGAGGACTTCTTTACCCGGCACCCGGAGGCCACCGACCTTTGGCTGGCCTCTTCCAAAGCCCCCCGCCCTTATTATGAAGCCACCTTCCGAGACGGCTGCTGGCTGTTTTTCGGCAAGGAGACCCGCGGGCTCAGCGAAGAGTTCCTCTCCGCCCACGCCGACCGTTGTCTGCGGCTGCCCATGCTGCAGGGCGCGCGGTGTCTGAACCTGTCCAACTCCGTGGCGGTTTTTGCCTATGAAGCCCTGCGGCAGATTGGATTTCCCGGCTTTCAAACCGCCGGAAAAATGAGCGATACCTTTTAATTTATTTCTGCAAACCCACTTTCTTTTTGGAGAATACATTGTAATTTTAGGAGGCCATTGCTATGAACTACAACAAAAAAACTGTAACCGACATTGATGTAACCGGCAAAAAGGTCCTGCTCCGCTGTGATTTCAACGTCCCCCAGGATAAGGAAACCGGCGCCATCACTGACGATAAGCGCATCCGTGCAGCGCTGCCCACCATCCAGTACCTGCTGGATCACAACGCCGCTGTGATCGCCTGCTCCCACCTGGGCAAGCCCAAGGGCGAATGGAAGGAAAAGCTGACCCTGGCACCCGTGGCAAAGCGTCTGAGCGAGCTGCTGGGCCGCGAAGTCATCTTTGCCAAGGACATCATCGGCGAAGACGCCCAGGCTAAAGCCGCCGCGCTGCAGCCCGGCCAGATCATGCTGCTGGAAAATCTGCGTTTTGACATCGGCGAAGAAAAGAACCACGCAGACTTTGCCAAAGCCCTGGCAGACATGGCAGAGCTCTATGTGTCCGACGCCTTCGGCACAGTGCACCGCGCCCACGCTTCCACTGCCGGCGTGGCCGCATACCTGCCCGCCGTGTCCGGCCTGCTGATCCAGAAAGAACTGGAGATCATGGGCGGCGCCCTGGAAAACCCCAAGCGTCCCTTCGTGGCTGTTCTGGGCGGCGCCAAGGTGTCCGACAAGATCAACGTAATCAACAATCTGCTGGAAAAAGCCGACACTATTATCATCGGCGGCGGCATGGCTTATACCTTTATCAAAGCTCAGGGCGGATCCATCGGTACTTCCCTGCTGGAAGAAGATAAGCTGGAGTATGCCCGCGAGATGATCGCCAAGGCCGAGGCCAAGGGCGTGAAGCTTCTGCTGCCCGAGGACACTCTGGCCGCCAAGGAGTTCTCCAAGGATGCCGAGCCTGTATGCGTCCCCACCGCAAGCATCCCCGACGACATGATGGGCATGGACATCGGCCCCAAGACCTGCGAAATTTATACTGCCGCTGTACAGGGCGCCGGCACCATCGTTTGGAACGGCCCCATGGGCGTGTTTGAGTTCCCTGCTTTCGCTGAAGGCACCAAGGCCATGGCCAAGGCTCTGGCCGAGTCCGGCGCAGTGACCATCATCGGCGGCGGCGACAGTGCCGCAGCTGTGGAACAGCTGGGCTATGCCGACAAGATCACCCACATTTCCACCGGCGGCGGCGCATCCCTCGAGTTTTTGGAGGGTAAGGAGCTCCCCGGCGTAGCCTGCCTGCTGGATCGGTAAGCCACTGTATTCCCATGTTTTTCGTTCCTGCCGGGGGAAAGCATTTCCCCCGGCGGGAATTTCTACGGCCCATGGCCGTTTTACATCTAGATTTTGATTTCAGGACACGAGTAAGGAGATAAAGCAATATGAACCGCAGATACCGCAAAACAATCATCGCCGGCAACTGGAAAATGAACAAGACCGCTTCCGAAACCAAGCAGTTCGCTGAAGAGCTGAAGGCCATCATGCCCAAAGCCAAGTGGTGCGACGTTCTGGTGTGCGTACCTTCTGTCAACATCCCCGCCGCCATGCGCGCTTTCAAAGATATGCGTGTTTCCGTGGGCGCAGAAAACCTGTTCTACGAAAAGAGCGGCGCTTATACCGGAGAAATTTCCGCAGAAATGCTGAAAGACCTGGGCGTAAAATATGTGATCATCGGCCACAGCGAACGCCGCCAGTATTTCGGCGAAACCGATATCACCGTGAACAAGAAGGTTCACGCTGCCCTTGAAGCTGGCCTGCACCCCATTATCTGCGTGGGCGAAAGCCTGGAGCAGCGCGAACTCGGCGTAACCATGGAACTGATTTCCCTGCAGGTCAAGTCTGCTCTGGCCGGCGTGTCCGCCGAAAAGCTGCGCAAATGCGTGATTGCCTATGAGCCTGTGTGGGCCATCGGCACCGGAAAAACCGCCACGCCCGAACAGGCCGGTGAAGTCTGCACCTTCATCCGCGCCACCATCCGCCATATGTACGGCGCCCGCATCGCCCGCTCCATCACTATCCAGTACGGCGGCTCCATGAACCCCGGCGACATCGACGGCGGCCTGATCGGCGGCGCAGCCCTGAAGCCCGATCAGTTTGTCGAGATCATCAACTCGGCCAATCAGGAATAAATCTTTCAAAGACGATCGTATTGCAGTGGGAGCACGTGCTCCCGGGAGAAATGAATGCTATGAAAACCCCTACTACCTTGATCATTATGGACGGCTTTGGTTTAAGCGACGCCGTGGATGGCAATGCCATCGCCACAGCGCAAACGCCCGTCCTCGACCGGCTTTTCGCCGAAAATGCCCACACAGTCCTGTCCGCTTCCGGGCTGGATGTGGGTCTGCCCGAGGGGCAGATGGGCAACAGTGAAGTCGGCCACACCAATATCGGCGGAGGCCGCGTGGTATTTCAGGATCTGCCCCGCATTTCCAAAGCCATTGAAGACGGCACCTTTTTTGAAAACGAAGCCTACAACGCCGCCATGGATGCCTGCCTGAAAAACGGCACCGCTCTGCACCTGCTGGGCCTGCTCAGCGACGGCGGCGTGCACTCCCACATCACCCACCTGTTCGCCCTGCTGGAGCTGGCCAAGCGCAAAGGCCTGCAGCGCGTGTATGTCCACGCTTTCCTGGATGGCCGCGACGTGCCCCCCGCTTCCGGCAAGGCCTATGTCCAGCAGCTGGCCGACAAGTGCGCTGAGCTGGGCGTGGGTAAGATCGCCACAGTCCAGGGCCGCTTTTACGCCATGGACCGCGACAAGCGCTGGGATCGCGTGGAAGCCGCTTATGACGCCCTGGTCTACGGCACCGGAAAATACTGCGAGGATCCCGTTCAAGCCGTGGCCGATTCCTACGCGGAAGGCGTCACAGACGAATTCGTCGTACCCGTGGTCTGCGACAAGGACGGCACCATCTCCGACAATGACAGCGTGATTTTCTTCAACTACCGTCCCGACCGGGCCCGGGAAATCACCCGCGCTCTGGTGGATGAAAACTTCGACGGCTTTGTCCGCCAGTGGTTCCCGCTGACCTATATCTGCACCACGGAATATGACGCATCCATGCCCAATGTGACCGTGGCTTTCCCCCACCAGGCTTTGAACAACTGCCTGGGCGAATACCTCAGCAAGCTGGGCCTGACCCAGCTGCGCATCGCCGAAACCGAAAAATATGCCCACGTGACCTTCTTCTTCAACGGCGGCTGCGAAACCGTGTTCCCGGGCGAAGACCGGGTACTGGTTCCCTCTCCCAAGGTGGCCACCTACGACCTGCAGCCCGAAATGAGCGCCGCAGAAGTAACCGAGCAGGCTGTGGACCACATCCGCAGCGGCGAATACGATGTGATCATCCTCAACTTCGCCAATTGCGACATGGTGGGCCACACCGGCGTATTCGACGCCGCCGTCAAGGCAGTGGAAACTGTGGATACCTGCGTGGGCGAGATCGTCCGCGCCACCGCAGAAATGGGCGGCATCTCCATGGTTACCGCAGATCACGGCAACGCCGAAAAGATGCTGGACGACAAGGGCGCCCCCCACACCGCCCACACCACCAATCTGGTACCCTTTATCGTGGTGGGTGCGGCCACCCAGCTGAGAAGCTCCGGCCGCCTGGCTGATATTGCCCCCACCATGCTGGATCTGATGGGCCTAGAATGCCCCCCGGAAATGGACGGCAAAACCCTGATCATCCAGTAATTCAGCAAAATTGCTGTTAAATCCAGAAAATCGACCCATACTAATACTGCCGTACCCCGCCGGGGCATCCGTTCCGGCAGGATGTGCGTTGGGAGCCGGGCCCTGCGGCCCGGCTCTTTGTATTTTAGAAATTTGATATAGAGGAGGATCTGCATCATGAACAACAACCCTGTGATCCAAAGCGTACTTGGCCGTGAGATCCTGGATTCCCGCGGCAATCCCACCGTGGAGGTGGAAATCCTGCTGAGCGACGGCAGCTTTGCCCGCGCCGCCGTCCCTTCCGGCGCTTCCACCGGTAAATACGAAGCCTGCGAGCTGCGCGACCAGGATGCAAAGCGATTCAGCGGCAAAGGGGTTCTCCGGGCCGTAGAAGCCGTTAACGGCGAATTGGCCCAGTGTGTGTGCGGCATGGATGCCTATAACCAGACTGCCCTGGATCGGGCCATGATCGCCCTGGACGGCACCGAAAACAAGACCCGGCTGGGCGCCAACGCCATTTTGGGCGTATCCCTGGCTGCCGCCCGGGCAGCGGCCGCCTCGCTGGATCTGCCCCTGTACCGATACATGGGCGGCGTGAATGCCAAAACGCTGCCGGTTCCCATGATGAACGTGCTCAACGGCGGCGCCCACGCCAGCAACAATGTGGACATTCAGGAATTTATGATCATGCCCGTGGGCGCATCTTCTTTCCGGGAAGCCCTGCGTATGTGCGCTGAGGTATTCCACGCCCTGAAAAAAGTGGTGCCCTCCGCCGGCGTGGGCGATGAAGGCGGCTACGCCCCCAATCTGGATTCCGACGAGGACGCCCTGAGGGCCCTGGTTTCCGGCATCGAAGCGGCAGGCTACCGCCCGGGCGAGGACTTTATGATCGCCATCGACGCCGCCGTGTCTGACTGGTATGATCCCGAAACGGGCACCTATACCCTGCCCAAGGCCGGCAAAACCATGACCCGCTTTGAAATGGTGGATATGTGGACAGATTACGCCGAAACCTACCCCATTCTCTCCATGGAAGACTGCATGGGCGAAGAGGATTGGGACGGCTGGGACATGCTGACCCAAGCCCTGGGCAACCATGTGCAGCTGGTGGGCGACGACCTGTTCGTGACCAACACCGCCCGCATCGAAAAGGGCATCGGCCTGCATGTGGCCAACGCCGTTTTGATCAAACCCAATCAAATCGGCACTCTGACAGAAACCCTGGACGCCATCCAAACGGCCCACCGCGCCGGCTATGCCGCTGTGGTCTCCCACCGCAGCGGTGAAACCGAAGACACGACCATCGCCGATTTGAGCGTGGCCCTGAACGCCGGCCAGATCAAAACCGGCGCTCCTTCCCGCACCGATCGCGTATGCAAATACAATCAGCTGCTCCGCATCGAAGAAGCTCTGGGCGACAGCGCCCAATATCCCGGCCGCGCAGCATTCTTTAATTTGAGCGACGCAGATTGATTTTCAAAATTTTCCCACCAGCTGTATAAAAGGGCCTCCGTGTGTCAATGCTACACACGGAGGCCCTTCTTCCAGTCCCCCCGGAGGAGGCGGCCCATCGTCGGCGCGCCGCCGCCGCAAGCGCGGCTGCCGCATCCCGATCCGGGGCGCGGCCAAGGAGGCATTATGGCATCTGAAAAACTGAATTCCTTTCTGAACGGTGCAGGATTTTACATAGTCCTGTTCCTGGCGGTTGCCGTCATTGGAGCATCGGGCTATTTTATCTATGACACCGTTTCCCACAACCAGGGCACCCAAGAGGCCGCCGAAACGCCCCCTGTCCTGTCCGCCGGACAGACCGACCGGGCCGAGCATGCCGTTCCCCAGCCGGCAGAGCAAAAGGGTACCGCCTCCCCTTCTTCCACCGCAGAACGGCAGACCGTGCCGGTCACCGGCACCGCCGAAGTGCCCGCCGCCCCTGCCGAGGCTCCAGAGGCAGCTGACAAAGTGGTGCTCCCGCTGCAGGGTAAAACCGTGACCCCCTTCAGCACGGAAGCGCTGCTGTACAGCGAAACCATGGGGGATTGGCGCACGCACAACGGCGTGGATATCGCCGCAGAAGAAGGCGCTGCCGTGGTCGCTGCTGCCGGCGGCAAGGTAACCGCCGTAGTCAACGATTATTGGATGGGTTCCACGGTGACCATCGCCTGCAGCGACCAATATGAATTGACTTACGCTTCCCTTTCCCAGCCCACCGTCTCCGCAGGAGATACTGTGCAGGCCGGAGACAGGATCGGCAGCGTGGGCAGCACCGCCCTTCAGGAAGAAGCCCTGGGGCCCCATCTGCATTTCTCCGTAGTCCGCAACGGCGTGCCGGAAGATCCCTCCGTATATCTGAAGCAGGCCGGATAATCCCTCTCTTTTCATGCAAAAAGCCCCGGATCGCCGCAGCGCGATCCGGGGCTTTTTCTATACACAGGCAGCGCCTGCTTTATTTTTTCAGCGTACCGTTGGCAGAAGCGGTCAGATAGGCATTGATGAAGCCATCCAGATCGCCGTCCATCACGTTGTCAATGTTGCCCGTTTCATAACCTGTACGGGTGTCTTTGACCATCTGATAGGGCATAAAGACATAGGAACGGATCTGGCTGCCCCATTCGATTTTCATCTGCACGCCCTTGATATCGGAAATCTTTTCCGCATGCTGCTGGGCTTTCAGCTCCATCAGTTTGGCGCAAAGCATCTTCATGCAGTTATCGCGGTTTTGGAACTGGCTGCGCTCCTGCTGCGAAGAAACCACGATCCCCGTGGGCTTATGGATCAAACGCACTGCAGAAGAGGTTTTGTTGATATGCTGGCCGCCGGCGCCGGACGAGCGGAACACCTGCATTTCGATATCCTCGTCACGGATCTCAATGGAGTTGTCGTTCTCCATCTCGGGCATAACTTCCACCGCAGCAAAAGAGGTCTGGCGGCGGGCGTTGGCATCGAAAGGGGAAACGCGCACCAGGCGGTGCACGCCGTTTTCGCTCTTCAGATAGCCGTATGCATTTTCGCCCTCCACAGCAATGGTGGCAGATTTGATACCGGCCTCGTCGCCATCTTCATAATCCAGGATCTTATAGGTAAACCCATGGCGATCCGTCCAGCGGGTATACATACGGTAAAGCATCTCCGTCCAGTCCTGGGCCTCGGTACCGCCGGCGCCGGCATGCAGCGTCAGGATCGCGTTGTTGCCGTCATATTCGCCGGAGAGCAATGTTTCCAGCCGCCGGTCTGCAATCTCTGTTTCCAGCTTGGTATATGCTTCGGTCAGCTCCTCCAGCAGGGATTCATCGTCCTCTTCAATGGCCATTTCGCACAGCGTCATTGCGTCTTCCCAGTCGGCGCACAGCTTGTCGTAGCCATGGAGCTTATTCTCCAGCCGCTTGATCTGCTGGGCCACTTTCTGGGAATGTTCCATATCGTTCCAGAAGCCATCCTGGGCGCTTTCATCCTGGAGGCGGTCATACTCCTGGCGGGAGCCATCGATATTCAGCGCCTCGTGCAGCTCCTCCAGCGTGGGTTTCTGGGCCAGCAGCTTCTGTTTATATTCATCATATTCGATCATACTCATGCTATCGTTCTCCAATATATCAAAATCATGTCAAATTACATGCGTTGTATATTATATCGAATTCTTTTCTTTCTGTAAAGCAGTTTTCCCCGAAAAAAGTGCCAAAAACGCCTGTCTGCCCTCTTTTTTTAAAAATGCTCCACTTCCTGTCCATTTTTGTTTCTTTTGCAGCATTCTTTCTCCGATTCCGCAGATCGCGGACATTTTGTCCTTAATATGGAGTCAACCGTTGCACCGCTGCCGAAAATCTCCCGCACTCTTGCAATGTAACACTTTATCGTATAAAATAACCCTGTTGGTTTTATCCGGTTTACAGTTCTGTTTCCCCACCGCTGACCATACACTTATCAGACAGGCCGGCGCGCCGCCAGGAAGTTCTTAAGAAAAGAGGAAATGCCTATGGATCAATTTATGGAAATTCTGTCCCTGATCGACAAACACATCTGGGGGCTTCCCCTGTGCGCACTGATCATCGGCTGCGGTATTTGGCTGACGCTGCGCGTCCGCTTTCTCCAGGTGCGCCACCTGGGCCGGGCCCTGCACTACATGGTACACAACGAAAACAGCGGGGATGGCGAAGTTTCCAGTTTCGGCGCCCTGTGCACCGCCCTGTCCGCCACCATCGGCACCGGCAACATCGTTGGCGTGGCCACGGCCATTGCCGCCGGCGGCCCCGGCGCCCTGCTGTGGATGGAGATCGCCGCCTTCTTCGGCATGGCCACCAAATACTCCGAAGGTCTGCTGGCCATCAAATACCGCACCATCGGCAAAGACGGCCATGTACTGGGCGGCCCTTTCTACTATATCGAGCGCGGCATGGGAAAAAATTGGAAGTGGCTGGCAAAACTATTTGCTTTCCTGGGAGCCACCGCCGGCCTGCTGGGCATCGGCACCATCACCCAGGTCAACGGCATCACCTCCGCCGCCCAGGACTTTTTTGATCCCACCCTGCAGCATGTGGTCTTCTATATCGGCACCGGAGACAGCGCCGTTCCCATCACCCTGACCACCATGGTCACCGGCGCACTGGTCACTCTGGCCGTAGCGCTGGTCGTGATCGGCGGCATTAAGCGCATCGCCAATGTTTCACAGATCGTGGTTCCCTTTATGGCGATTTTGTACATCGGCTTTGCTGTGCTCCTGCTGCTGTGCAATCTTCCCCAGATCCCCGGCGCCATCGGCACCATTGTTTCCTCTGCCTTTGCGCCCCAGGCCGCCCTGGGCGGCGTGATCGGCGCCACCATTAAGGAAGCCATCCAAAACGGCGTGGCCCGCGGTATTTTCTCCAACGAAGCAGGTCTGGGTTCTGCACCCATCGCAGCAGCGGCGGCTCAAACCAAAGAGCCCGTCCGCCAGGGCCTGGTCACCATGACCGGCACCTTTATCGATACCATCGTTGTCTGCACCATGACCGGTCTGGCCATCGTCATCACCGGCTCCTGGCTGCCCGAGCTGGGGCTCCAGGGCGTTCAGATCACCACCAGGGCCTTCCAGGTGGGTCTGCCCTTCCCCTCCCAGGTGTCCGCCTTCGTCCTGATGCTGTGCCTGGTCTTCTTTGCCTTTACCACCATTTTGGGCTGGGATTATTACGGCGAACGCTGCCTGGAGTATTTGTCGGGCGGCAACAAAACCGCCGTGAAGTGCTATCGCTGGCTGTATATCGCCGCCGTCTTCGTCGGCCCTTACCTGACTGTGGCCGCCGTATGGACCATCGCCGATATTTTCAATGCCATGATGGCCCTGCCCAACATTGTTGCTTTGCTGGCCCTGTCGGGCGTGGTCGCCAAAGAGACCCGCGCCTATTGGGATAAGGATCGCCAGCGGCAGCTGCTGAAAAAGCACCGCTAACCGCTCCCATTCTGTCAAAAACGCCCTCTGCAGTGCTGCAGAGGGCGTTTTTTCAGAATTTTATGCGGCTTCATCCCGGATACCACGCCGGTTCATCCAGCTCTTCAATCCCTGCAGGCCCAGGATCACCGCACCGCCCAGCAGGAAAAAGAGGGGGCGGAATGTGGCCAGCGTCATGGCGGGCAGCGGCTCCTCCAGCGTTGTCGGCCCAAGCACCACCGAGTAAAGAGAACCCAGCATCAGGCCGATGATCAGAAAAATCATCTGCGGCCGGTAGCGCTCCATCAGGAACCGCACCAGACGAATAATCAGCACCACACCGGCACAGACGCCCAAAGCAAACGCCGCCACCGTGGGCAGCGCCGACAAGTCCAGCCCCATCACCGCGCGCACAGCCGTGATCACCGGCAGATACAGCCCCATGATCAGCAGCAGCGTGGAGCCGGAGATCCCGGGCAGTACCATGGCAGAGATCGCCACCACGCCGCCGAGGAATACATACAGCGGCATACCTGCCCCCTGCATTCCGCCGCCGCTCACGGGATTGACCGAGGAGACGCCCACTACAAACGCAATGCCGATCAGCACAAAAAAGAACCACTTCCACTGGCCCCGCAGCGTTTCCCGCTCCTCCCGCATCACCAGGGGGATCGCAAACAGAATAAAGCCGATGAACAGCGTGCTGATGGCATAAATATGGCTTTCAAAAACCTTTGTGAGCACAATGATCGCCGAGCCCATGCCGATGGCCCAGCCAACACCCAGCTGAATCAAAAATTTCAGCGCCGCGATCCGCTCCGCCTTCCGGCCCCGCAGCAGATCATCCAGCGAGGTAATAAACCGGTCATAGAATCCCAGCAGGAATGCGATGGTCCCGCCGGAAACGCCCGGCACACTGTCAGCCAGGGCCATGCAAAAACCCCGCACCGCGTTTAATACAATCAAAATGGAATCCTCCTATTGCTCGAAATCAGACAGCACAGCCATTCTGTGCAAATCATGGAATATCATACCGTGAGAAAATGCAGTTTGTCAACAGAAAGCGGCCTAAAATCCACTTTTTTACAAAAACTTAAGCATGCATCACACTAAAAACGGCCCGGCCGCCAAAGGCGCCGGGCCGCTCGATTGTTTCATACGGGGCGGCAGTCATTCCGCCGCATCTGCCCCGCGCAGATTGGTCAGGCTCATCCTTGCCCCCGTGTGCCCCTGCTCCGCAGCCTGTTCCCAAAGATAGAACGCCGCCTCTTTATTCCGGGGCAGGCCATCTCCGTAGTAGTAACACACGCCGGAGTAGTACAGGGCGTCAGCATTGCCCAGTTCCGCCGCCTTTTCCCACAGCTGCAGGGCGATCTTCAGGCTTTTGTCCCGGCCCCGCCCGTAATAGTAGTTTTCTGCCAATTTTTCAATGTGGGCCGCATCGCCGGATTCCAATGCGGCAGCCACAACTTTCTGATCCTGCTTGTTTGCCATAAAGCCACCCTTTCCGAGCGCCTCCAACATTATGTCAACGCATACATTTGCTATTCACTTTACCACAGGGCGCCGCCGTTTGCAAGGGGCTTCCCCGGCGTTTCCGCGCCAAAAAACGGCAGGCCGGGAACTACGCCGTTTCCCGCCCCGCCAGTTTATCTCTTATTCCGCTGCCCGCAGCAGCTGCTTGGTATATTCGTGCTGCGGATGATCGAACAAGTCGTCCACCGTGGCCTCTTCCACGATTTTCCCCTTTTTCATCACGATCACCCGGTCGCAAAGCTGATAGACCACATTCAAATCGTGGGAAATAAACAGGTAGCTCAAATGGTATTGCTGCTTCATATCCGCCAGCAGCTGCAAGATCTGAGCCTGAATGGTCACATCCAGGGCCGACACCGGCTCATCCGCAATGATCAGCCGGGGGCGCACAATCAGCGCCGAGGCAATGCAAACCCGCTGCCTCTGGCCGCCGGACAATTCGTGCGGCCTGCGCGATGCGCATTCCGCCGACAGGCCCACCTGCTCCAGCATCTCCTCCACCCGGCGCTTACGCTCCCAGGCAGCGTATTTCCCATAAATCTTCAGCGGCTCCTCCAAAATCCACCCGATGGTGCGCGCCGGGTTCAAGGCACTGAAAGGATCCTGAAACACCATTTGGGGCCGCTTGGAATGGTGGATGATCTGGCCTGTATAATCATGCATCATGCCCAGGATCGTGCGGGCCAGCGTCGTTTTGCCGCAGCCGCTCTCTCCCACCAGGCCCAGCACTTCGCCGCTGTGAATGGTAAAGCTGACATGATCCAGCACCTGCCGGGTTTCTTTTTCTCCAAACAGGCCGCCGCCCTTTTTATAAAAGGAGCAGACGTCCTTGACCTCTAAAATCTTTTCTTCTGTCATGGAACCGTCCTCCTTTCCGTTCCGATTTTCCACTCACCGCAGGCGCTTGTCCCGGGTGGGAATGGCCGCGATCAATCGCTTGGTATAGGGATCCTGAGGCGCATGAAACACATGCTCTGCGCTCCCTGTCTCCACAATGCGGCCCTTATACATCACCGCCACCCGGCCGCAGAGCTTGCGCACCACGTTCAGATTATGGGAGATGAAGAGGATCGAAGTGCCCTTCTCCCGGTTGATTTTTTTCAACAGCTCCAGGATCTGGGCCTGGATGGTCACATCCAGAGCCGTGGTCGGCTCATCTGCCAGCAGCAGCTTCGGCTCGGACACAATGGCCGCCGCGATCATCACCCGCTGAAGCATACCGCCGGACAACTCGTGGGGATATTTCAGGTACACGCTTTCCGGATCAGGCAGTTCCGCCTCGGCCATGGCCGCCAGCGCCGCCGACCGCCGCTCCGCCGCCGTCATCCTGGTGTGGATCCGCAAACTTTCCTCCACCTGGGGGCCAATCCGCATCACCGGATCCAGCGATGTCATGGGTTCCTGAAACACCACGCTCAGATCTTTTCCCTGGATCCGGCGCACTGCTTCACGGTCAGCGTTCAGCATTTCCTGCCCATCCAGCAAGATGCTGCCGGAGCACTCGGTTTTCCGCCGGGGCAGCAGTCCGCTGATGGCCATAGCCGTCACACTTTTTCCGGACCCGCTTTCTCCCACCAGGCCAAGGATCTCCCCGTCCTCCATATGGAAGGAAACGCCGTCCACCGCATACTTATCTGGCCGGGACAAAAAACGCACGCTTAAATCAACCACATCCAGCATTTCCGCCCCTCCTTTACCGCCGGCGGCGCTGCTGCAGCCCTTCGCCCAGCATACTGAATCCCAGGATCAGCAGCACAATGGCCGTGCCTACGCACAGGGCATACCAGGGCGCACCGCCCACAATGAAATTCTGCGCATCCGACAGCATCCGCCCCAGGCTGGCCTCAGAAGGGCTGACGCCCACGCCGAGGAAGCTCATGCTGGCCTCGGCCAGCACAGCGTTATTAAAGCCGATGGAAATGGCCGGCAGCAGCACCGGGATCGTATTGGGCAGGATATGGCGAACCATAATGCGCAGATGTCCCGCCCCCATCAGGCGTGCCGATTTGATGTAGTTCAAATGCTTGCACTTGGCATATTCGCCGCGCACGATCCGGGCAAAGCTGGGAATGAACAACATACCCAGCACCCAAATCACATTCCATTTTCCGGGCCCCAGCACCGCAATGACCACCAGCGCCAGCAAAATGCCGGGAAATGCCGTGATGGCGTCGCACACGCGCATGAGCAATTCATCGGCCAGGCCGCCGAAATACCCGGTCAAAGCACCAATCAGCGTTCCTGCCACTGCACCGATCAGCACCACCATGGCAGCAATAAACAGGGTGGTGCCCGCCCCCTGCAGGACGCGGGAGAAAATATCCCGTCCAAAGTTGTCCGTTCCCATCACATGGGCCAGGCTGGGGGGCTGGAATTTACAGGCGCCGTCCATGGCGCCGGGTTCATAGGGCGTCCAGAAGGTGCCTATCACGATCAACGCCACCATCACCACCGTGATGACGCCGCCAATGTACAAGAACCAGTTTCTTTTTGTTTCATGATATACTTTCTTTTTCATAAGGGCTCACCCGCTCCTCCTCCGGCACGGCTTTTTTAATTCAGCCGGATACGGGGATCAATGTACTGATACAGCACATCCGCAATGAAATTGACCACGATCACCCACAGGGCCAAAATGACCACGATGGCCAGCACCACAGGGAAATCGCGGCTGCCGATGGACGCCAGCAGCAGCCGGCCGATCCCGGGCAGAGAAAAGATCTGCTCCACCACTATGCTGCCCGCCACCATTTCTGCCACAGATACCGCCACAAAGGTGACCACGGGGATCAGTGCGTTCCGCAGGGCGTGGCCCCACAGAACGCCGTTGCGGTCATGGCCCCGGCTGTAAGCCGTGCGGATATAATCCTGGCTCATTTGCTCCAGAATGGACGAGCGCAGCATCTTCACCGTCATGGCAATACGCGGGATGGCAATGGACAGGGCCGGGAACAGCATATACAGCAAAAATTGCAGCGGATGCCCCTGCACCGCGTCAAAACTGCCCGGCTGAAACACATGCAGCACCAGGCCGAAAAAGCACGTCAGCAGGATTCCGATAAAAAACGGAGGGATCGACATCACGATCTGATCCAGCACCGTCATGATCCGGTCAAACACGCCGCCTTCCCGCTTGGCCGTCAGGATGCCCAGGGGGATGGAAACCACCACCGTGAGCACAAAGGCCATCAGCGTCAGCAGGAAGGTGATGGGCAGTTTTTCACCCACCATGTCCGCCACCGGCATGTGGTAGCTGTAAGAAGTGCCCATGTCTCCCTGCAGGAAATTCAGCAGCCATTCGCCGTAGCGCACCGGCAGCGGCCGGTCGAATCCCAGCTCATGCTGCAGCGCGGCAATCTTCTCCGGCGTGGCATTGGTGCCCAGGATCGCGCTGGTGGGATCGCCGATCACCTGGAACGCACAGAAGGCGAGGAGTGAAACAATGAACAATGTAATAATGAGAGTGCAGAGTTTTTTGAAAATGTATTTCATCTCCCCGCCTCCTTTCTCTTGCATTCGTATCAGGGGAAATCCGGCAGCCCGTCAGGCTCAGCCGGTATAGGCGATCTTAGCCAGATCCATCACATACAAAGGATAGAATTCATAGCCCGACAGCTGCTTGTTGATGGCCACAAAGTCCGCCAGATCCTGGACATACACATTGGCTGCCTGCTCGGTCAGAATACGCTCTGCCTGCAGATACAGCTCCGTGCGCGCAGCATCGTCGGTCGTTTCGTTGGCCTGGGCGATCAGGGCATCATACTCGCTGTTGTTGAAATTGATCATGTTCTTATCCGCATCGGAGGTCCAGCGCTGCAGCAGCGCATTGGCCGTCAGGTTGGATGCGTCAAAGCCAATCACCGTGGCTTCAAAATTGCGGTTGGCATAAACGTCCTGGAGCCAGGTATTCCATTCCACCTCGCTCAGCTCGGCCGTGATCCCCACGGCTGCCAGCTGCTCCACCATGACCTGGGCCGCATTCACATGGGGCGGATAATTCGAGGGCACCGTGATCTTCAGGTTGAAACCATCGCCATAGCCGGCCTCGGTCAGCAGCGCCTTTGCCTTGTCCGGGTCATAGCTGTAATATCCCGTCAGGCTGTCGTCAAAATACTTGACAAAGGCAGGATACATGGAGCTTCCCAGCTTGGTGCCGTGGCCGTCTGCCGTCAGCTGCAGAATGTCGTCAATATTGATGGCATGGCACAGCGCCTGGCGCACCCGGACATCGTTCAGCGGTTCCACCGCATGGTTCAGATACAGGGCCTGAACCAGGTTCATAGTGCCCTCCAGCACATTGTAGTTGCTGTTCAGGCCGTTGAGCTGGTCAGCGGACAGGTGGGCCACAATATCCACGGAGCCGGCATTCAGCGCCGTGATCAGCGCTGTGTTGTCCTCGTAGATCTTGCAGGTCACCCGGTCTACCTGGGCCGGTTCACCCCAGTAATCCGCAAATTTTTCCAGGATCACATTTTCCTGCACGCTGCGGGAAACAAAACGGAACGGGCCGGTGCCCACGGGGGCGGTGGCACAGTCTTCATAGCCGTCGGGCACAATATAGACCGACGCCACATAGGCCAGAAAGTCGCTGTCCGGCACAGACAGGGTGACCGTGACCGTGCTTTCATCCGCCGCGCTCACATCCGCGACATTAGAAAGCGCCGCCGACAGGGAAGTATCCACTGTCGCGGCGGCGCAGGTTTTGAAAGAATATACAACGTCATCGGCGCCGACGGTGTCGCCATTATGGAACAGCACACCGCTGCGCAGGGTGAAGGTATAGCGCAGGCCGTCTTCGCTGACGGCATAGTCCTCCGCCACAGCCGGCACAAAATCGCCGGTGGCGGTGGGCTTATACAGCCCTTCATACACGTTGAATAAGATCTCTCTGGTTCCTGCCGCGATCATTTGGTAAGGGTCAAGACTGTCTCCGAGATCCTGGGGAATGCCGATCGCAATCTCGTTGCTTTCGGCTCTGGAAGAGTTCGCGTCGTCGCTGCCGCTGTTCTCCGGCTTTTGGTCTCCGCATGCGCTGAGTACCATAGTCATCAAAGCAGCCGACAGGAGGAGCGCAATGGTACGTTTTTTCATTCGGCGTTTCTCCTTCCGCTGAAAGGATCTTTCAGCGTTACAACTTAAAGAACTACTCCCATTATTAAATTGTCTGGTGTAGTGTACTCTTTTTTTTCGTCAAATACAAGATGTAAATTTCATTTTCGTAAACTTCGTGCAAAATTTGTTAAAATTTTGTCAATCTTTTGATGCTCTCACAAAAAAAGTCCGGCCGGAATGGCTTTCTACACCATTCTGGCCGGATTTTTCACCCATGTTCCCGCTGTCAGTCTGCCCGCAGCAGCCGAACCAGCACCCGCGTCATGGTCTCCAGCGCCTCCGCCGGAATGAATTCCCGCACGCTGTGAAAATTCACGCCGCCGGTGCAAAGGTTCGGACAGGGCAGCCCCTTCCAGGAAAGCTGCGCCCCATCGGTGCCGCCGCGGATGGGTACAATCCGCACCTCCGCCCCCTCTGCCGTCAAGGCCGCTGCCGCCCGGTCGATCAGTTCCATGTGGGGTTCGATCTTTTCGCGCATATTATAGTAGCTGTCCTGCACCACCAGCTCAGCCGTCTCCGGCCCGTATTTGCCGTTGAGATAGGCCGCCATTTCGGCCAAGCGGGCCTTGCGCCCCTCAAAGGCCTGCCGGTCGTGGTCGCGGATCAGCATATGGAGCTCTGCCGCCGATTCATTGCCCTCCATGCGGTGAATATGGTAAAAGCCTTCCCGGCCCTCCGTATGGGCCGGTGTTTCCGCCGGAGGCATCAGATTCATAAATTCCTGGGCCAGCAAAATGGCGTTGCGCATCTTGTTTTTGGCTTCGCCGGGGTGAATATTGAAGCCCCGGAACTGCACGCAGGCCTTGGCCGCGTTAAAGTTTTCATACTCCAGTTCCCCCAGGGCCCCGCCATCCACCGTATAAGCCGCAGGCGCTCCAAAGGTTTCCAGATCGAAATGCTCCGTTCCCCGGCCGATCTCCTCATCCGGCGTAAAGGCCAGAGATACCGGTCCGTGGGCCGCTTCCGGATGCTCTGTCAGCCAGGCCACAGCGGACACGATTTCCGCCACCCCCGCCTTGTCGTCCGCCCCCAGCAAGGTGGCGCCGTCCGTCACGATCAGCACCTGGCCCGCATAGGGCGCCAGCGTTTCCGGATCGATTGCAATGCGCCCTTCCGGATCCAGGGGCAGCGCCCCCGAAGTATAGCGCACCAGGCGCGGCCGCACCGGGGCGCCCGGAGCGTCGGGCGATGTGTCCATATGGGCGATCAGGCCCAGGGGCGGCACCGCCTCATACCCGGGCGCGGCAGCCAGATGGGCATATACATAGCCCCACTCATCCACATGGGCATCGGCCAGCCCCAGTTCCCGCAGCTCTTCTGCCAGCGCCGCCGCCAGCAGCTTTTCCCGATCTGCGCTGGGAAAGCTTTCGCTCTCCTCGTCCGACTGGGTATCAAATCCCACATATTGTAAAAAACGCTCCACCGCATTCATTGGATCTCAGCACTCCTTTTTCCGCAGTTTTTTCACAGGAATTATAGCACACTCTGCCAAAGAAAGGAAAGGCGCTTTTTGTATATGGTGCCAAATTCTGCGGATACTAACGTTTGTCTTGAAAAGAAACAGGGCAGGAGGGGTTTTGAATTATGAAAGCAACGG
>CALDMR010000065.1 GCA_937915065.1 uncultured Clostridia bacterium | reverse complement strand
CGAAGTCGCCGCCGCCGACGGAAGAGGAATAGGCTTTGGTCACAGCCACGATATCCTGGAGATAGCGGGGCGGGATACCGGCACCGATGCAGCCGTAGCCGGCCAGAGTGTTGGAGGAGGTGGTCATGGGGTAAATGCCGAAATCGGGGTCTTTCATGGTGCCCAGCTGGCCTTCGATCAGGATGGTTTGGCCATCGCGCAGGGCCTGGCGCACAAAGGCGGCCACATCGCCCACATAAGGGCGGATCAGCTCGCGCTGCTCCAGCATTTCCTGGAAGAGAGCGTCCACATCCAGCGGTTCCTTGTGGTACAGGTGGACGATCAGCGCGTTTTTCAGCTCGCAGACCTTTTCCAGGCGCTCGCGGAGCAGGGCATCGTCAAAGAGTTCGTTCACCTGAATGCCGATTTTGGAAACTTTGTCGGAATAGAAGGGGGCAATGCCGGATTTTGTGGAACCGTAGGCCTTGCCGGCCAGGCGATCCTCTTCATAAGTATCCAGCAGAACGTGGTAAGGCATCAGCACATGAGCGCGGTCAGACACGATCAGCTTGGGGGCGGGAACACCGCCATCCTGCAGCATCTGCAGTTCTGCCGCCAGCTTGCGGATGTCCAAGGCAACGCCGTTGCCGATAATATTGGTGATATTCTGATAAAATACGCCGGAGGGCAGGGTGTGCAATGCAAAGCGGCCATAATCGTTGATGATGGTGTGGCCTGCGTTGGCTCCGCCGGATGACCACATCTGCCGCTTCGGCAAACATATCTGTGATCTTACCCTTTCCCTCGTCGCCCCAGTTGGCGCCTACAATCGCTTTTACCATAATTTTATAATTCCTCCCTGCACGGGGTTTTGCAATTTTGCCCTATCCCATGCAATAACTAATAGCATTATACAATAGCTTTTTGGGTTTTGCAAGGAAAACGCCTTTTTTCTTGGGAAATGGTTTTGGATCGGAGAATCAGTTGCACTTTTCAAGCAGTGCGTTCCACTCCTGATCCACCCACTGCTGGGCTTCTTCCAGCATCCATTCGTTGCCGGGCTTGAAGCAGTGGGCAAAGCGGCCCTGCATACGCATATAATCGGCGACAGGCAGCTTTTTGCGGGGTTCGTAGGTCAGGTGGTATACGCCGTTGACCACTTCAAACATGGGCCACACGCAGCTGTCCACCGCCGCTTTGACCACGGCGGCAATATCTGCGGTGGGGTAGCGCCATCCCCGGGGACAGGGGGAGAGAACATTCAGAAAGGCTGCGCCGGGGGTATAGATGGCGCGGCGGGATTTTTCATGGAGGTCGCGCATGTTGCCGAGGAAAGTGGTCTGGGCCACATAGGGAATCCCGTGGGCCACCATGATCTCCGTCAGGTTTTTCTTGTTTTGGGGCTTGCCCTGCTGCACGGAGCCTACGGGGGTCGTGGTGGAATCTGCAAAGCGCGGGGTGGCGGAAGAGCGCTGGATGCCGGTGTTCATATAGGCTTCGTTGTCGTAGCAGACATAAACCATATCATGGCCCCGCTCCATGGCGCCGGACAGGGACTGCAGCCCGATATCGTAGGTGCCTCCGTCGCCGCCGAAGGTGATGAATTTATAGGTGTCGTCGATCTTGCCCTTGCGCTTGAGCACATTGTAGGCAGCTTCCACGCCGCCGCAGGTGGCCGCCGCATTTTCAAAGGCGGTGTGGATATAGCTGTCCTGCCAGGCGGTGTAGGGGTACATGAAAGACGAGACTTCCAGGCAGCCTGTGGCGTTGGCAATAACGGCTTTGTCCTCGGGATTCAATGCCCGCAGCACGGCGCGGACGGTGATACCGCAGCCGCAGCCGGCACACAGACGGTGTCCGGGGGCAAAGCGCTCGGGCTTATTCAGTTCCTGTTTCAGATTATAGGCCACTGAGATCGCCTCCTCTCTGGCCGAGATGACGGTAAACAGGCGCGGCGGTACCCTGAGCCAGGGCATCGTCCAGGGCGTCGAAGACCGTTTCGCAATCGGTAACGGCGAAGTCGCGGCCGCCGAGACCATAAACAAAATTGATGAGCAGGGGATGCTGGCCGGCGTCATACAGGGCGCTGCGCAGCTCCGCGCCCAGAGGGCCGCCATGGGTGGAATAGCTTTCACACTTGTCCATCACTGCCACGGCCTTGACGGTTTGCAGCGCTTTGGCCAGTTCTTCGCCGGGGAAGGGGCGGTAGACCCGCACCTTGATCATGCCGACTTTGCGGCCCGCTTTGCGCAAAGCGTCCACACAGACCCGGGCAGTACCGGCGGAAGAGCCGATGAGGACGATGGCTTCCTCGGCGTCATCCATGCAGTAACTTTCAAACAGGCCGTAGCGGCGGCCGGTGAGTTCGGTATAGCGGCGGCCAACGTCCAGAATCACTTGCTTGGCGTTGACCATGGCCTGGGTCTGGGCCATTTTGGCTTCCATATAATAGGCGCTTACGCCGTAGGGGCCCACGGCCATGGGATTCTCGTGCTTCAAAAGATAGTTTTCCGGTTCATATTCCCCCACGAAAGGTTTTACAAGATCATCCTCCAGCAGCTCGATGTTTTCCACGGAGTGAGAAG
Source organism: uncultured Clostridia bacterium (assembly GCA_937915065.1). Classification (GTDB taxonomy): domain Bacteria; phylum Bacillota; class Clostridia; order Oscillospirales; family Oscillospiraceae; genus Pseudoscillospira. Next base: position 2,058 of record CALDMR010000065.1, on the reverse strand, counting down.
TGATAAAGCCGTCCTGGCAGACCATGATGGGCAGACGCACATCGGGATGTTCTGCAATGGGCATGGCCTGGAGATAGTTATCGTAAGCCTCCTGGTTGTTTTCGGCGTAGATCTGAATCCAGCCGGTATCCCGGGCGTTCATGGCGTCGGAATGGTCGTTGTTGATATTGATGGGGCCTGTCAGGGCGCGGCACACACAGGCCAGTGTGATGGGCAGGCGGGAAGAGGAAGCCACATGCAGCAGCTCCCACATAAAAGCCAGACCGGCGGAAGAGGTGGCGGTCACGGCGCGGGCGCCGGCGGCTTCTGCGCCGATGCAGGTGGACAGGGCGCTGTGCTCACTTTCCACGGCCACGAATTCCGTGTCTACTTCGCCGTTGGCAATATAGCGGGAGTAGATCTGGGGGATTTCGGTGGAGGGGGTGATGGGAAAGGCCCCCATCACATCGGGGTTGATCTGGCGCATGGCGTAAGCCACGGCTTCATTGCCGGATAAACGTTCACGGATCGGCATGCTTATACCTCCTCAAATGCAATGGCGGAAAAGGGACAAACCTTGGCGCAGATGCCGCAGCCCTTACAGTGGTCAAAGTCAAATTCCTGCCGCCGGCCATCCTGCACAGGGATGGAAGAATCGGGACAGAAGGGGACGCACAGCAGGCACTGCTTGCATTTGTCCTGAAGCCACTGGGGGGTGACCACGCGCCATTCGCCGGTTTTGGTCAGGGCGGAAGTGCCGCTTTCGTAGATCTCGCAGCCGGGAGTCAGCTCCTGCCAGGGGAGCGATTCGTGGATATCCTTTGCCTGTTTCATCCTTCCCGTACCTCCTCCATAGACTGTTTCAGACAGGCCAGGTTTTTGCCGATGACCTGGGGCTTGGCGGCAAACTTATGCCGGTAAGCGATCTCCATATCCCGCATAAAGCTGTCCGGTTCGATCCCGCCGGACACTTTGACGGCGGCGGCCAGCATGGGCGTGTTGGGGAAATAGCTGCCCAGTACAGCCTCGGAAATATGGCGGGCGTCAATGGTGCATACGCGGCCGGCATAGCCCCGGAGCATGGGACGCAGCTCCGCGGGAGCACGCTCGGAATTGATGATGATCGCGCCCTTTTCCGACAGGCCGGCCGTCACATCCACAGCCTCCAGCAGGGATTCGTCCACAACGACCACATAGTCCGGTTCATAAATGAAGGAGTGCACATTGCAGCGCTCGTCGCTGATGCGGTTGTAGGCGGTAATGGGCGCGCCCATGCGCTCAGGTCCGTATTCCGGAAAGCCCTGCACATACTTTCCAGAGGTGAATGCGGCGTCGGCCAGCAGCATGCAGGCCGTTTTTGCGCCCTGCCCGCCGCGCCCGTGCCAGCGGATTTCAACGATTTTTGACATAGCGAACAAACCCCTTTTTTCAAAAATGCAGCTTCAAACCATGGAGAAAAAGAAAAAACGGCTGCTGTCCCGTAAAGGGACAACAGCCGCTGAAAACTTACAGTTGTCGTTCAACCACCCGTTACTGACGTACGATCATACGCGATCCCGATAACGGCGGGAAGCCGACGCGGCCTACTATGGTTTCGGCGCGCAACTCAGGAGTGATTTTCGGCAACGCTCTACTTCCGCCGGGCTTTCACTCTCCCCGGCTCGCTTTGGGGTTCAAGACAGTGCGTACTCTCTCCGTCTTTGTTTTTCACTGATTGCAACATAGTTTATCGGATTCTGCAGCAGATGGCAATGTGCAAAATTCACAAAAAAGCAAAGGGCTCTTTGTGAATATCTGCCTGTCCTTTGCCGATGGACAAAGGCGCCTTAGTTGGTTTCTCCATTGGAGATCAAATTGGGCCGCAGCCAGTCGGAATGGGGGCGGCAGAGGAGGCGGGCATCCAGATAGGCCATGGGCAGGGTCAGGATCGTGTGCCCCAGATAGTTGCCGGACTCTGTTTTTTCCACCAACAGTGCCACGTCGGCAATGTTGTCGCTGTCCAGGCACAGGGGGATCATCAGGCTCAGAAGATTATAGGCGGGATAATAAATGGGCACTGCGGTTTTGTAGTCCCAGCGG
>CALDMR010000064.1 GCA_937915065.1 uncultured Clostridia bacterium | reverse complement strand
CCGGCTCTGTTACCACAGACATGGTAAAGACCATGCATCAGGACGCGATCCTCTTTGCCTGCGCCAATCCCACGCCTGAGATTTTCCCGGAGGAGGCCAAGGCCGGCGGCGCCAAGGTGATTTCTACGGGGCGCAGCGATTATCCGAACCAGATCAACAATGTGCTGGCCTTTCCGGGGATTTTCCGGGGTGCGCTGGATGTGCGTGCTTCCCAGATCAACGAGGAGATGAAAATCGCCGCAGCGGAGGCGATTGCGTCTCTGGCGGGAGAAGATCTGGATGAGAACAATATTATTCCCAAGGCATTTGATCCCCGGGTGGGCCCGGCAGTGGCTCAGGCAGTGGCGGAGGCAGCCCTCAAGAGCGGCGTGGCCCGGATCTGAGCGGCAAAAAACAATCTTCTCCTGGCTGGCCGCGGCTGTGGCTGGCCGGACGCACCCTTTTTGCACAAAGCAGAGCTTCTCACATAGAATGAAGTGAGGCCGGTTTCCGGTTGACAAAACATATTGGGAGGTTTCACTATGTGTAATCAGGGCTTCATGGGCGGTAACTGCTGCTGGATCATCCTTGTAATCATTCTTTTGGTTTGTTGCTGCGGCGGCCAGCAGGGCGGCTGTGGCAGTATTTGCGGCAACACTAACAACTGCTGCTGATAAAACGCGCGGGACAAAAAACGCACGGCTCTCAGCCGTGCGTTTTTTCCCAATACAGCAGTTCGTTTTCTGCTTGAAAAAATTTTTGAAAAATTTTTCAAAAAAGGCTTGCATTTTAGAAACAATGGTGGTATTATGTAAAAGCTGTCTGCGAGATACGCAGTATGCGGCTGTAGCTCAGTTGGATAGAGTGTTTGACTACGAATCAAAAGGTCGCGGGTTCGAATCCCTCCAGCCGTACCACGAAAACCTCAGAACCATCCGGTTCTGAGGTTTTTCGTTTTGTACTGCGTGTAGCTTATTGTTTTTCGCTATGATAACGGTAAGATTTTAGATTTCGTTCCTGCAAGGGCGGAAGTGGAGATGTTTATGGAAAATAATACATTTAAAGGATCCCTGTTCGGCGGATTTAACCGCCAGGACGTGATGAATTATATCGAGAAAGCCTCGAAAGAAAGCGCCCAGCTGCTGGAAGAGAATGCAGCCCGGATTGCTGCGCTGGAACAGGATGTCAAAACCAAGGGAGAAGAATTGGATGCGCTGCGTGCCGAGCGTGACCGGCTGCAGTCTGATTTGAAGGATGCCTGTGCATCTTATCAGGCCACCCAGTCCGAGCTGGATGCGGCCCAGGAGGCGTATGCCGATTTGAACGAAGCCCTGGAAACCGCCCACACCTATAGCCGCAACTATGCCGAAGAGATCCGCACCCAAAAAAGCACCATCGAGGCGTTGCAGGTAGAGGTGGAGGAATACCACACGCTGAAAAACAATATTGCCGAGGTGGAATTGGACGCCCGGCATCGGGCTGACACCATCGTGGCAGATGCCCGCGCTCAGGCGGATGAATTGCTGCGCAAAGCCGGCGCTGAGGCAGATGCCCTGCTGGCAGACGCCCAGGCCAAGGCCGAAAAAGCCGTGCGTGAAGCTGATATCAGCGCGGCGGCCACCCGCCAGAAAGCGGATCAGCATGCCATGCTCACCCGGCAGCAGCTCAGCGCCCTGCTGAACAATTGCCAGAGCCAGTATGAGCGGCTGCTGGAGGGGTATAAGGCGGCAGCGCTGCAAGCTGCTGCATCGCTGCAAAAGGCCCAGGAGCAAATGGCGCAATTGCCCACCGTGTTCAGCAAAATTGAAGGCGGCGTCCAAAAACTGAGCGAAAGCAAGCAAAAAAAGGACTGATGGGAAATGACCTATGAGATCAACACCGCGGAGCTTCGCGCATATTTGCCAAAGCTCCGTGTCGGCGACCGTGTTTTGTTGAGCGGTGTCATTTACACTTCCCGTGATGCTGCCCACCAGCGTATTTTTGCGGCGTTGGATAGCGGCGAGCCACTGCCCTACGAGATCCGCGATGCTGTCATTTATTACGCCGGGCCGACGCCGGCCCAGCCTGGGATGGCGGTGGGCTCCTGCGGGCCTACCACCGCCGGGCGGATGGATCGGTTTGCGCCCCGGCTGCTGGATTTGGGATTGGCGGCTATGATCGGCAAAGGCGAGCGCAGCGACGCGGTGGTAGATGCGATCGTGCGCAACGGAGCGGTTTATTTTGCGGCCGTGGGAGGTGCGGGCGCGTTGATTGCCAAGCATATCTCCGAAGCCACGGTGGTGGGGTATGAAGATCTGGGCTGCGAAAGTGCGAAGCGGCTTCAGGTAAATAAGCTGCCGTTGATCGTGGCCATCGATTCCACCGGTGCAAACCTGTATCAAACAGGGCGGCGCGCCTATCAGAAATAAGGTCCATAACGGCGCAGGGCGTCTGCCGGTGGATCATGACAAGGCTTTTTAGGGGCAGAGTTGGTGCCGACTGCCGAAGATAGTATTATTCAAAAAGGGTATGCACAGGGATTGTGCATACCCTTTTTGCGTGGAAGCGGTGCGGCAGAAGCTGGATG
>CALDMR010000063.1 GCA_937915065.1 uncultured Clostridia bacterium | reverse complement strand
TTCCTCATAGGCGTAATAAGCGCCCAGGGCCGTCCAGTGATGATCCGTGCGGAAGAAGATATATTCGTCGCGGTGATTGCGCAGATTTTCATAGATATCCACTTTTTTCACGCTGTCAGACATGGAGGAATACATATAGTCCATGGCCTTGCGCTGATCGGCCGTATTCACGCCCTTGCGCACCGAAGCCGGCAGGGTAATATCCATGCTGGTGGGCACGATCATGTCGTACACCGTGGCCTTTCCCTCCAGCAGGGATGCCGCCCGGTTCATGGCCTTGGTGTAAATATCCGCCGCGCTCTGGGAAAAGTTGTAATATTCATAAGCCGTGTCCCCGGCAATCAGGATCGCCCCCAGGGTTTCCACAGGCACGTCCGTCATATCCGGCTCCTGGATCTCATGATCCGGTTCATCCGCAGACGGCGGCACAGCCGGCTCGTCGGCAGAGGGTTCTTCGCCGGAAGGTTCCTCCGGTACGGCGGGCTGATCCGGAATGGCGTCGCCCTGCTCCACATTGCCGTGAACCGTGGTGCCGCCGAGCGACAGCAGGGATTTAAAGCGGCCGTTGGCCGAAACATACACATCGCGGAAGGGGAAAGTATCGGCAAACCAGGCGTTGATCCCATCGAAATAATCGCCGCTGGCCAGGGCCTGCACCGAAAAGGCGGGGAACTTCGCCAGCTCCCGCTTTTCCGCCTCCGACTCCGTTGGATGCAGGGGAATGATCCAGGAGATCACCGACAGCACCAGCAGCACGCCGAAAAACAGGCCGATCTGCACCTTGCGGTAGCTGCCCACCCGCTTGGGCTTGTCCGCTTCCCCTGTCTGCCGGGGATCGTTATGATCATGATATTGCGTATTCATATGCGTTCCCCTCCTCTCAGAACTTCCAGTACAGGAACGGATTATAACTGTCGCCCACCAGCGTCATGGTGGCCAGCAGCAGCAAAACGACAGGAGCCGCCACGACTACCGCCCGATAGACCGCCCAGGCCCCTCCGCTGCGGGCCCCTGCATCATACAGCCGCCGCCCCAGATAGGGCACGATGGGCGTGCAGGCCACAGCGGAAATCAGCAGAATGGGCAAATTGCTGCGGATCAGGGACAGCACTTCAAAGCTGGCAGCGCCGGCTTCCGTAACACCGAACATTCCCGCCAGAACTGCACCCAACACAGAAAAATCCGTAAACTTGAAGAGCACCCAGCCAAAGTAGACCACCACCAGGGCATACAAGTGGCCCACCGCGGCGGGCAGCCGCTCCAGCCACCGGCGCAGGAACGCCCGCTCCAGCACCAGGAACAGGAAATAGTACAGGCCCCAAAGCATAAAGTTCCAGCTGGCGCCGTGCCAAAACCCCGTCAGGAACCAGACCACGAACAGGTTCATCAAAACCCGCCCCTTGCTGCAGCGGTTGCCGCCCAAGGGGATATACACATAATCCCGGAAAAAGCTGCTCAGAGAAATATGCCAGCGCCGCCAGAAATCGGTGATAGACAGGGACATATAGGGATAGTTGAAGTTTTCGCGGTAGTGGAAGCCGATCATACGGCCCATACCGATAGCCATATCGGAATAGGCGGAGAAGTCCAGATAGATCTGCAGCATAAAGGCCAACGCGCCCACCCACAGCGCCAGCACCGGCTGGCCGGCAATGGTCTGCAAGGCATCTGCCGCAGGGGTCTTGTCCGCCACCAGCAGTTGATCTGCCAGGGCGCCGCAGGCATTGGCCAGCACCGCTTTTTTCGCCAGGCCCACGGTAAAGCGGGTCACGCCGTAAGAAATATCGGCCCGGGTGGCCCGGCGGTGCAGCAGCTCGGCATTGATGTCCTTATACCGGACAATGGGGCCGGCAATGCACTGGTGGAACAAACTCACATACAGCAGCAGCGTGGGAAAACTCCGCTGGGCCTCCACCTCGCCGCGATACACGTCCACCACATAGGACAGCAGCTGGAACGTGTAAAAAGAAATGCCGATGGGCAGCGCGATCTGCAAAACCTGGTCGGGGAAGCCCAAAAGGTTATGGGTGTTTTCCATAAAGAATGTGCCGTACTTAAAAATCCCCAGCAGGCCCAGGTTTACGATACAGGTCAGCACCACGCCCCGTTTGGCGGCGGCGCTGCGCGGCACCTGGCGGCCAATGTAATTTGACAGCGCCCAGTCGGCAAAGGCCATCGCCAGCAGCAAAAATACATAAACCGGTTCGCCCCAGGCGTAAAAAATCAGGGAAAAAACCGTCATCACAATGTTCTTCGCCCGCATGGACGGCATCAGATGATAGACAATCAGATTCAGCGGTAAAAAAACGTACAGAAAAAATAAACTTGAAAATACCATGGGGTTCCCTCTGCTCTCACGATCGGCTCCTGCCGGAGCCCGAATTTTTTGAAATAAGCGTACGAAAGACGGAGCGTATTGCTCCGTCTCAGCCGGCCGCAGGCAAACCTGCCGCCCTAAAAACATTGTCTGCCGACAATGCATCATCCATGCATCATCCTGCCCTCTTTTTGCAATCAAACAAAACTTTTTTCGACAGGATCTTTCTTCTTTTTTATCATACTGACCTTCATTTCAAAAGTCAATGGAAGAAGCTTCTTTGTTTCCATTCTGTTTCTTTTTATTTCTGCCCTTCGCCTGCGTTTTCAGCCCTTTCGGGCAGAGCGGCCCACCGGCAGAAAGCCTCGCTGCCCGCCCGTACCGGCAATCTCCGAAGCCAAACCCGGAGCCATCCCTCCCCCGCCGCTGTTTTTAGACTGAATTTCAAAAAAAGCTTGACATTTCCCTAAAATCTTATATAATAATGTAGCTTGTATTTTTACAGGCATTTGCCACACGGCAAAAATCCTTGCTCTCACAGAGGTGAGGGCCAACAGACCAAAAGGAGGTGTACTATAAATGGCTAAGGTTTCTGCAAATTACGAGGTTGTCTACATCATCAACCCCATCAAGAGCGAAGAGGAGACTGCTGCACTGGTTGCAAAGTTCACCACGCTCGCCGAGCAGCACGCCACCGCCGTTGAAGTCGAGGAGTGGGGCAAGCGCAAGCTGGCTTACGAAATCGACGATCAGACGGAAGGCTACTATGTGCTGATGACCTTCACCAGCGGCGCTGATTTCCCCGCTGAGCTGGATCGTATCTTCGGCATCACCGATGGCATCATGCGTTCCATGATCGTCTGCAAAGGCGAATAAGGGAGGGCCGGAATGCTGAATCGTATCATCATCATGGGCCGCCTGGCCCGTGATCCCGAGCTGCGCCGCACGCAGAACGGCACCCCCGTGGCGTCGTTCCGTCTGGCCGTGGATCGGGACTTCAAGGACAAGGCCACCGGCGAACGTTCGACCGACTGGATCGACGTTGTGGCCTGGCGGGCCACCGCAGAATTTGTCAGCCGCTTTTTCACCAAGGGCCGCATGGCCGTGGTCGAAGGCCGGCTGCAGATGCGCGACTGGACCGACAAGGACGGCAATAAGCGCGTCGCTGCCGAAGTCGTTGCCGAGAATGTGTATTTCGGCGACTCCAAGCGCGACGGCGAAGCGCCCGCATACGGCGGCAGCTATGGCGGCAACAGCTACGGCGCAGGCAGTTATTCTGCCCCCTCCGCAGGCTATGGCGCCCCTGCCGGCGGCAACTACGGCGCGCCCAGCAGCGCAGCCCCGTCCGAATTTGCTGAAATTGACGACGTAGACGGCGAACTGCCGTTCTGATTCTGAAAGAAGGAGGAACCTACATGGCTATGGAGCGCGATAACAGAGGTCCTCGCACCCGCAAGCGCAGAAAGGTCTGCCAGTTCTGCGCAGACAAGTGCGAGTGGATCGACTATAAGGATGCAGCCAAGCTGCACCGCTATATTTCCGAGCGCGGCAAGATCCTGCCCCGCCGTACCACCGGTACTTGCGCAATGCATCAGCGCGAGCTGACTGTCGCTATCAAGCGCGCACGTCAGATCGCTCTGCTGCCCTTTGTGACCGACTGATCTAACGATTAAAAATGCCGTCCCATATGGGACGGCATTTTTTATGCGCACCGGCGGGCTGGATCTGCTCACTCCACTAGCCCATATTTCACTTTGATGCGATCCAGCTTTTCCAGCATCGGTTCCGCTGCCAGCCACAAAAACAGCGCGGTGGAAGCAGCATGCACGCAGTCCATGGGAAAACCGGTCAGATAATAGGCCAGCAGAATCTGCGGCGAAAGGTCCCGCAGCCACAGCAGGGCCGCGGCAGGATTCATAATCCCCCCGTAGAGCACAATGGCAGCCAGCACACCAAAAGCGCACAGCGCCGCCCGCCCCCGGCCCAGAAGGCCCTTGCGAAACAGCACCCCCGCCAAAAAGCCCACCAGCCCCATGGCAAACATCTGCCAGGGCGTCCACGGCCCCTGTCCCAGCGCCATATTGGACAGCAGCATGGTCACAGCCCCCACCAGGAATCCCGTTTCTCCTCCGAAAGCCACGGCGGCCAAAATCACCAGGGCCATGACGGGCGAAAACTGGGGCAGCATAAAGAAGGCCAGCCGCCCTGCCGCTCCCAGCGCGCACAGGGCCGCAATAAGCACCAGCTCCCGCGCCCGGGGCTTTCGCCCCTCGAATACCAGGAAAAAGGGCAGCATGGTTTCCAGCAGCACCAGCAGCGCCGTCAGTCCATAGTGGCGGTTTTCCAGATAAAAAACACCGATGAAAATGGTCACCGGAGCCAGCAGCAGAATCATGGCCGCCGCGGCCCAGGTGCGCTTGGGCAGTTTTTTTCGTTCTACCGCCAGCTGCGCCGGGCACACCGGCGGCGGGCTCCGGCGGCTGACCGCCGCCGCAAAAACCGCCAGCGCCGCCAACAGGGCCGTGCTCCACCCCAACTGCGCCGTGCCTGCTCCGGAAAGGCCTCCGCTGCCCACCAGGCCCGACAAATCCGTCACACGAACGGTGATCACGAGCAGCACCGCCGCAGCGATCCCACTGACCACCGCCAGCAGCTTCCGCCACAGCGGAAGCTGTTTTTTGATTTCAGTTTTGGGTTCCGTTTGCCCCTCCGGCGGCATCTCCCCCTCTTCCGCCGGGGGCGGCTCCGTCGGAAGCGCACCGCCGCAGGCAGCGATCACATCTTCCGCTGTGACCGCCTGGGGCAGCACGCCCCGAGCCATACGGTTGGCCGCGGTGGTATAAAAGCTGTTGCCGGAGAAAAAGGAGCGGGGCGTCCCTTCCACAGTAATGGCTCCATCGAAAAACAGGGCGCAGCGGTGGGCATGAGCGGCGCAAAAGGCCACATCATGGCTCACCATCAACACCGCCACCCCCCGGCCCAGCAGCCGGTTCAAAATCTGTCCAAAGATCCGCTTAAAATCCGCATCCAGCCCCTTGGTGGGCTCATCCAGCAGCAGCACATCCGGCCGACGCAGCAGCACTTTCGCCAAAGCCGCCCGCTGCTGCTCGCCGCCGGACAGATCGTAGGGATGCCGATCCAGCAGCCCCTCCAACCGGCAGAGGGACGCCACCCCGGCCCTCTCTGCCATCCGCTCTTTCCGGGACAGGCCGCTATCCTCCAACAATTCCAGCAGATCCTCTCCCACCGTTTTTTTCACAAACAGGGCCTGGGGATCCTGGGGCAGCAGCGCCACCCGGCCCGAGGCCTCGCACCGTCCCCGGCATGGCCGGTACAATCCCGCCAACAGGCCCAAAGCCGTGGTCTTTCCCGTGCCGTTACCGCCCAACAGGGCCACAAATTCTCCCTGCCGCAGGGTCAGGGACAGGCTTCACCACATCCGGCTGTTCTTTTTCATAGCGGAACCATACATCTTCCGCCCGGAGCACCGTCTCTCCGGCTTCCGGAATCTTTTCCGCCGGCAATGGATACAGCGGGTGCTCCCGCGCAAAATCCTCCAGCCAGGCCCGCCCCTGCCCCACAGTTACCGGGCAGGGTTCCTCCGCATCCACCGCCGCCCAAATGCGCATGGGATCCGGCAGAGCCGCAAACTGTCCCCATTGCTCCCGCCGCAGGGCTGCGCCCACCGCCGCAGGTGTGCCGGTGCACAGGATCCGTCCCTTCTCCATCACCGCCACATCCGTAGCCAGCGGAAAGGCTTCCTCCAACCGGTGCTCCGTTAAAATCACCGTTGTGCCCAACTCCCGGTTGATCCGGCCCAGCGTGGCCAAAAATTCTCCGGCGGCAATGGGATCCAACTGCCCCGTCGGCTCGTCCAAAATCAGCACCCCGGGCTGCAGCGCCATCACCGATGCCAAGTTCAAAAGCTGCTTCTGTCCGCCGGATAACTCCGCCACATTGCGATAAAACCAGTGCTGAATTCCGAAAAAGGACGCCATTTCCGACACACGCCGCCGGATGGTGGGCGTGTCATAGCCCAGGCTTTCCAGGCCAAAGGCCAGTTCGTGCCACACCTTATCCGTAACGATTTGATGCTCCGGATTCTGCTGCACAAAGCCAATCCGCGCACTTTGGCTGCGCCGGTCCAGGCCCTCCAGCGGCGTTCCCTCAAAGGCAATGCTGCCCTGGCGGATGCCATGGGGCGTCAAAGCCGGTTTCAGCTGCCGCAGCAGCGTAGTTTTACCGCATCCCGAGGCACCGCAAAGCACAAGGAACGCCCCCTGGGCCACCGTCAGATCGACCCCGTCCAAAACCGGAGCCGCCTGCTCCGGGTAAAAAAAAGTCAGATCCCGGATCGCAAACGTTTCCACTTCCGCCCCTCCCTTCCGTTAAGATATACAGGCGTCAGCCCCAGGGCGGCCAGGCACACCTGGCAGGCCAGACTCCACCCCGTCAATTCCGGGCCGCCCAGCGTTGGAAAATAGCGCCAGGAAAAAGCGCCGCCCAGTCCGCCGGCCAGAATGACCCCGCCGCACAGAAGCAGCCACAGCAGGGCCAACCGATCCCGCCGGTCAAATCGATAAATCGAAAAGGCCGTGCGCCCCGGCAGGCCGTAGCCCCTGCTTTTCATGCTGTCCGCCGTCTCAAGGGCCGTTTCCAGGCTCCAGGTGATCAGGATCGACAGCATCTTGACGCCGTTTCGTATCCGCTGCACCACGCTGCCCTGGGACAGATCCCGCCCCACACAGCGCTGGGCCATGCGAATGGTACGAAGTTGTGCGGCGCACTTGGGCATAAACCGCAGCGCCATGGACAGCACCAGGGACAGCGCCGGCAAGATCCTGCCGAACAGATATACAAATTTATCCGCCGTCAGCACCGCCGCACAGCAGTGAAACCAAACCACCACCGCTGCCAGCAGCACTGCCGCGGCCAGACCATACAAAATACTTTCCAGGGTCAGGGGATTCCCCGAGGGCAGGTAGAGCAAAATGGTGGCCCCTGCATGATTAAACGCGGGATTGAGCACCGCCGCCAGCAGCATCATGGGCAGCAGCCAGCGCAGCGCGGCCCCCACCGCCCGGCCGCCGTGAAGCTCCACATCATACCACAGGGCGCAAAGCAGGGAAATGCCCAGGCACACCGGATGCATCAGCACCATGTCGCACAGCAATACCAGCGTAAAATACAAAAACTCCACCAGCGGGTGGTATTCTGAAAACACATCGCGGCGCACCGGCCCATCTCCTTTCCCCTCGTCCTTTACTCGTCCCGCTGATCCACCCCTGCGCCGCCCACATCGGCGCCCAAATCACAGGTATAGACCCAGCAGACCGTATCCCCGTCCTGCAGGCCATAGCGGCTGCAGCCATAGTTGGGGAACCAGCCGTTCACGGAATACATCCATCCCGACAGCTCTCCCACATCAAATTCATACAAATTGGCAATACCTTCGATATAGGCGCTGTTATACAGGGGCGTATTGGAGTGCTCCATGTGGATCTTCTGCTGTTTGCAGGTGCGCTGAAGCACATTGAACACACTTTCCCCCTCATAAAATTCCACTTCCACAGGCTGCAAAATCCAGCCGTCCGCCGGTACCAATTCCGCCTTTGCAGCATCGCACTGTTCCAGGTGATCCAGAATCGTGGCGCAGGAGATGGACAGGGTGCAGGTATAGCACTCCCCTTCCGGCTCCGCTTTCTGGGGCTCCACCGGTTTCGGCGTTTCCGCCGCAGGCGTGTCCTGCCGCGCCGGCGGCTCCTGGGCCGCCGGGCTTTTCCCTTCCGCCGCTCCAGCAGGCGGCTCGGCCGCCTGAGGGGCTTCCGCCCCATCGGCGTCCGGTTCCGGCAGCTGTTCCTCTTCCGGAACGCTGCTCCATTCCACCGGCAAAGTTTCAGCTTCGCCGCTGCTTTCCTGCCCGGCAGGAGCGCCGCAGCCCGCCAGGAGCAGCACCATCAGGCAGAGCAGCGCCAGGCCGCCCCGGCTTTTTTTCATCCATTTCATCTTTTTTCTCCTATTTTACAGCAGCCGGGCCTGCCCCAGCATCTGATACAGCATCTCCGCAATCTCCCCGCGCAGGATGGCCCGGTTGGGAGCAATCTCCAAATCACTCTGATCCATCAGCCCCGCGTCATAGCAAAAGGCCAGCGACGGCGCCGCCCAGGACGCCGCAGTCCGGTAATCGGCAAACTGAGCCAGGATATTCCGGGTCTGCTCCCCGTTCCGCGCCGTGTCCAGGCCGCAAAGCCGGGCCGCCCGCGCCACCATCACCGCAGCTTCCTGGCGGGTGATCGTGCCGCCCGGCGCAAATTTCCCGCCGTCCACGCCTTTCACAATGCCGTAGCCGTGGGCGGTACCTACATAAGGCGCATACCACCGCCCCGCCGGCACATCGCTGAAACCGCCGCTTTCCCGGGGCGTCAACCCCAGGCTCCGCACCACTGCCGCGCAGAATTCCGCCCGGGTCATGGTGGCGTCGGGGTCAAAGCAGCCGCCGTCCTTGCCATTGAGAATGCCCCGGGCCGCCAGGGCTTCCACCGCCTGCCGTGCTTCATGCTCCGCCAGATCAGAAAAAGTCGTTCCCGGCGCCGTCACCGCAGCAGGGCGCACATCGGGATGCTTGCCGGACAAGCCCCCCTGCCCCGGCTGAACCGTGGGATGAATGGTCACATCATCCATCCGGTACAGGGGGCTCTGTCCCGCCGCGCTGCGGCGCACCGCTCCCAGGGCGCAGAGGGCCTGTTCCGCCGCCATGCCGGCGCTGCCGTTGCCGCCGCCGGTATGGCGGAAGCCGCCGTCTGCCTGCTGATAGCCCAGCAGATTTTCCAAAACGGTATGGCCGTTTTTCACAAACCGCGCATCTTCCAAATCAATGCCCAGGGTGCACAGCGCAATCGTCACCTGGGCCGCGCTCTCGGCATTGGCCGCGCCGCCGCTGACAAAGCCGCCGTCCGCCGCCTGCATGTGCGACAGGCAGGTCAAGCCCTGTTCCACCGCCGCACCGGCGTTTTTCTGCGCCCGGTAAGGCGCCAGCGCCTGCAGGGCCATGGCCGTCACATCCGCGTCGGCGCTGCCCGCCCCGCTCAGGCTCCAGCCGCCGTCCGGCAGCTGGGCCGCCAGGATCGCGTCCACATAAAGGGCCCGGGTCGCCTGCGTCTTTGCCGCGCCGTTTTGCGGCATCTCATACTTCCCGCTGTCCAGCGCGATCAGCGCCCACACCGGCCCGTTGATTCCCTGCCAAACCGTTTTGTCATAATCTCCCAGGGGCGTCAGCAGATCATAGCCCGCCACGTTTTTCGGATCTGCGCCAATGGCAGTCAAGGCCAGCACCACCCTGGCATACTCGGTGTACTTCCGTTCGTGCAGCACGCCCCTGCAGGCGGCCACATCCCTCTCCACCCGCTCATAATAGGCGTCCCAATACGCCTGGGGCACATCCCGGCCGCTGCGGGCCAAACCGATCACCGCCCACTCGCCGCCGATGGAACCCACCTGCGGCGCAGGCACTTCGCGATAGATATACTCCGCCGTCTGCTCCAGGGCATCCTGCGCGCCCTGCTCCGCCGCCAGGGCGGCAGTGCTCAGGCTCAGCAGCATCACCCAGGCCAGCAGCAGGGATATCCCTCTTTTTTGTCCTTTTCTCATACCCACACTCCTTAACTCTGCCTGACCGCGCCCCAGGGCGCGAACCTTTCAAACCTTATGATTTGATTATAACACAGGGAAAAGGACGGTTCCATCCCTTTGGGAACCGTCCTTTTTTCTCCCCTCAGCAAACCATTTCAGCCACCAGGCGCTGGAGGATCGCCGCCACTTCGGCGCGGCTGGCCGGATCCTGGGGCGCCAGACGGCCGCCGTCTTTCCCCTCAAGGATCCCCTTGTCCACAGCCCAGGCCATGGCCGTTTCCGCCCAGGGGGATACGCCCTGGGCGCTGAGATCTGCCGCCGCGGACACTTTCATATCCATTCCGCACGCCCGGGCATAGCGGTACACCATGGCTGCCAGCTGCTCGCGGGTGATGGGCGCATCTGCCGCCAGGCAGCCGCCGTCCGTCCCCTGCAAAATCTTTTCTTCCACAGCCCAGGACATCCCCTCCCTGGCCCAGGCCGCCACCGCTGTTCCATCGGCATACGCGTCCAGCACATGCTCCGCCGCCTCCGGCGTGCTCTCCAGGCGGTACAGCACCGCGGCCAGCATGGCGCGGCTCATGACCGTGTTGGGGCTGAACAGGCCCGCCCCGGTGCCATTGTACAAGTCGTGGCCGGAAACAAAATCCACCGCTCCGGCATACCAGGCGCTTTCGTGGACATCCAAAAAGTCCTTGCCGTTGTCCACGATTTTCACAGTGCAGGTGCCGGGCAGCAGGGCATAGGCGGTTTTCCCATCCACCAGGGACTTGGTCACCACAGTTTCGCGGCCCTTTTCATCTACCAGAACGACCACATCACCCAGGCCATCCCGGTTCGGCAGCTTCACCTGCACGCCGCCCCGCACCGTATCCAGGGTCTCCTTCCCCTTCTTCACCGTAACCGTCACTGTTCCATCGCGGTTCACGGTGGTCGTGGTGGTCACCTGTTCTTCCGCCGGCTGATAGTGGCCGGCATCGGGATCGGCCGTCCAGTCTGTTGTGTAATACCAAAGCACCGAATCCCCGCCGGACACCTTATAATCGGTCATACCTACATCAGGCAGCTTGCCATTGACCTTGTACAGCCAGCCGGAATTGGCGCCATTGGTAAACTCGCCCAATGTTTTGCCATCTTTTGTCATGGAAGTCACATAGCCGGTCTCCGCGCCTTCATAAGTGATCCCCGTGTTTTCCAGCGCAGCCGTAAACACATGATACACCGTGGAGCCTTCCTTCACCGTAACGCTTTTCGGAGACACCCAGTAATTCGTATCGGATTTCAGGGCAAAGGAGACGGTTATGGTGCGCTCCGTATCCGGTTCGACAGGCTTCTCCACCTCGCCCGTACCGGTGGCGCGGCCGGGCTGCACCACATTGCTGCTGAAATCATAGATATTATAGGCCTTGCCGGTTTTCATCACCTGCTCCGCCGCAATCAGCGCGCGGAAGCCCTGTTCAGTAGAACCGGCATTGAAAGCAACATTGTCCTGATACCCAAACCCGCTGTGATCGGTCAAAGCAAAACTCAGCAATCCATCCAGCACACTGCGGCCGTTTTTGATAAAGCGGCTATCGGTATCGGGGTTCACACCGGCGGCACACAATCCAATCACAACCATAGCGGTCGAGTTTGCATTGGCGCCATGACCGCCATCATATACGCCGCCGGATTGCATTTGCCCAGCAAGATACTCAATTCCCTTGGCAATCGCGGCAGAGACCTCCTCCCGATCCCTATAGAAAGATAAGCCCGCAATTACATTTGCCGTCGTATCAATGGTGCCAACCTCATCCCAACTGCCGTCATCCTTTTGTGCCTTGAGCAGCGCATCAATCAGCACAGTTTCATTGTGTTCGTTGCTTCTATCTGGCTTCTGACGATAAGCAGCAAGCGTATACGGAGCGCTCCATGCGCTGCTGGATTGGGCTGTTTTGTTCAGCCCTTCCACCGCACTGAAGGGCGTATTGCTGTTCACTGGATAAAGCATCGCTACATCCACGCCTATGGCAGTCAGCCCAAGGATCCCTTTGGCATAGGCCTGATCTGTCCCCCCGCCCTTGGCAAGGGCCGCAATCGTGCGGTTGATATAATTCTGCCGGGCTTTTTCAGACAGCTTCGCCGCGCTCAAGCCAAGCTTTTCATAGGCGCCCATGTCCATGACCTGCCAGTCGCCGCTTGCTTCAACATAGGATGCGGCAATGTTTTTCAACAGCACTGCCCGATCAATAGCAGGCTTGGCAGGCGCTTCTGCGATCTTGAACTTGAAGATTGCCGCTTTGGTGGGATCCTCCGCAGATTTCACCTGAAGCATGCACAAAGAAGCAACTTTCTTTGGTGTAATAAGACCATTTTCGGAGATGGTAAAGCACTCTTCACCCAAAATGGTATCATAGATTACGCCCTGCGGCGCACCCTCGGGAGTAACAACAGCATTGAGCTGATAGGTCATCCCCATCGGGATTTCAATGGAATCCGTTGGTACTGTTACGCCAGTGGGGGCAACCACTTTATGGATTGCTCTTTCCAGCTTATCCCTTGCCGTTTGCAGCTGCTCAGTGGGGGAACCAGCTCCCCCCCAGAGAGAAGTTGTTTTCTCAGCAATATAATTGAGCATCAGGCCGCCAGCAAGGCAGGCATTCGTATCCGCCGTTTCCACAGCCTGGCACACCGTTTCTGCATTGGTGATGGCAGTTTGCAATGCAGTCCACTGTTCCGCAGTATAGTCGTTCTCGTTCAGCGCCTTTGCCGTTATGATATCTTCCTGAATACCATAGTAGGCATCTACAAACTCCCAGTCAAAATTCACCCATTCCTCTGCCAGCTTTGCGCCATAATATACCGTATAGCGGAATGTAATCGTATCATTTTCCGCCAGCTTCTCATTTTTGATGCCATTTCCCGAAACATGATTTCCGGAATACATCCAACCAGCATATTGAAATACAGGGTCATACTTCGCCCCAAAACTATCGCACAAAGTCTTAATGTCTCCGATTTCCGCAAAAGCGGTCACCATAGACCGATTCTCATCATAGCTCACGGTATAATCCGTGATTTTTTCCAGTGCATCATAAATTGTACTGCCTTTCGGAACGGCAACAGTTTGCGCAGTGGGACAATCGATCTCACAAGCAGCCATCATTTCGTCCGTTGCAATAGAGCGGTAGTCAAATTCAAAATTGACCGTAACCGTCTCCCCCGTTTCCGCCCAGGCGGTGGGCAGCAGCAGGGTGAGCGCCATGGTCAGCGCCAGCAGCAGCGACAGGCTGCGCTTTATGTTTTGTTTCATCAACTTCTCTTTCCTTTCTCCGTCGGCGGACCGCATTGCCCATCCGCCCAGTGTGTGCCGCC
>CALDMR010000062.1 GCA_937915065.1 uncultured Clostridia bacterium | reverse complement strand
AGACGGAACGTATTCTGGCGGACAAGGACTATTTGGAAGGTATCTACCGCGCCGGTGCGGAGCGCGCTTCTTATGTGGCCAATAAAACGCTGCGCAAGGTCTACAAGAAAGTCGGCTTTGTGGAGCGCTGAAGCTTCATGATTTGATTTCGGAGGAATTTCTGAGCATGTCAATTGAATTCAGTACGGTGGCTGCGATTCTGCTGCCCCTGGTGGTGGCGTTGGCCGTCAGTTTTCTGGCCACGCCTATTGTAAAGTCCTTTGCCTGCAAATTGGGGGCCATCGATGTGCCGAAAGATGCGCGCCGGATGCACAAAGTTCCGATCCCGCGCATGGGCGGCTTGGCCATTTTTCTGGGCTTTATCGTCAGTGTGCTGCTGTTTTGCCCTATTGACGGGCAGATGAAAGGTATCTTGCTGGGCAGCGTGATTATTGTGGTCATGGGCATTATCGACGATATTACGCCTCTGCGGGCCAGTTTGAAGTTTGTGGTGCAGATCCTGGCCGCCCTGATCCCGGTTTATTATGGGGTGCAGATCACCTGCATCTCCAATCCGAATCTGTTCAGCGAGAATCCCTATTGGCAGTTTGGCTGGCTGTCTGTGCCCATCACGGTGCTGTGGATTGTCGGCCTGACCAATGCCGTCAACCTGATTGATGGCCTGGACGGCTTGGCCATTGGCGTTTCCAGTATTGGCGCGCTGACTATGCTGGTGATCGCTATTCTGGTGGCGGAGCCCCAGGTGGCTTTGATCATGGCAGCGCTGGTGGGCGCCTGCATCGGTTTTATGCCTTATAATATGAACCCGGCAAAGATTTTTATGGGCGATACGGGTTCCACGTTTTTAGGCTATATTCTGGCTTGTATTACCATTCAGGGCCTGTTCAAGTTCTATGCGGTCATTTCCTTTGTGGTGCCGTTTTTGATTCTGGGCCTGCCTATTTTTGACACCATGTTTGCCATCATCCGCCGTGTGTCTCACGGGCAGAATCCCATGGCGCCGGATCGGAGTCACGTCCATCACCGGCTCATTGATATGGGCTTGAATCAGAAGCAGGCCGTGGCGGTGCTGTATGTAATTTCCGCGATTCTGGGCCTGTCTGCCGTGGTGTTGGCAACGGACGGCGAGATTAAGGCGATTTTGTGTCTGGTTGCGTTGGTGCTGGTGTGCCTGGTGGCGGCGCGGGTGATCATCATCCCCCATCTCAGCGCAGAAGAGCGCCAGAACCTGAAAGAACACAGCCTGCGGGAAGAGCTTTCTGAACTGGAAGAACGGGTTCGGGAAGAGGCGGGAGGCGCGCAGGCGGCTGCGCCGCCGGAAGCGCCGGCGGAGCCGGAGCATCTGGAAGAGAATGAGGAAAAGGAGCCCTGATGGGGGGTACCAAGGCGAAAGGAAGGAACCTTACCATGGAAAAACTGCGCGTGATGAGCGTGTTTGGCACCCGGCCGGAAGCCATTAAAATGGCGCCGTTGGTGCTGGAACTGAAGAAACATCCTGAAATTGAAAGTATTTGCTGCGTCACGGCCCAGCATCGTCAGATGCTGGATTCTGTGATGGAAGTTTTCGGCCTGCAGGCCGATTGCGACCTGAATATTATGACGCCGCGCCAGACCCTGTCTGATATCACCTGCAAGTGCCTAACCGGCATGGATGCGGTGATCGAGGAGCAGAAGCCGGACTTGATCCTGGTTCACGGCGATACGTCCACTACTTTTGCGGGAGCGCTGTCGGCTTTTTACCATCAGGTTCCTGTGGGCCATGTGGAAGCGGGGCTGCGAACTTATGACAGGTATTCTCCTTTCCCGGAAGAAATGAACCGAAAGATGGTGGGAGCGATTGCCGCTCTGCATTTCTGCCCCACGGAGAACAACCGGCGGAACCTGGAAAAAGAGAATATCACAGAGGGCGTATTTGTGACGGGCAACACAGTGATCGACGCACTGAAAACGACGGTGCAGGCGGATTATCATTTTGCCACCGAGGAATTGAACACCTTGCCCTATGGGGAGAAAAAGGTGATTTTGGTGACTTGCCACCGCCGGGAGAATTATGGGCAGCCCATGGAGGATATTATGGCTGCACTGGCGCACATTGCCCGTACGCACAGCGAGGTGGAGCTGGTCTATCCCGTCCACTTGAGCCCTGTGGTGCAGGAGGTTGCCCACCGCCATCTGGACGGCATCCAAAATGTGCATCTGGTGGCGCCCCTGGCGGCGGACGAGATGCATAATCTCATGAGCCGCTGCTACCTGGTGATGACCGATTCCGGCGGCTTGCAGGAGGAGGCCCCCTCGTTGGGCAAGCCTGTGCTGGTGCTGCGCCGGGAAACGGAACGGCCCGAAGCTGTGGCTGCCGGTACTGTGAAACTGGCGGGCGTGAACTATGAGGAAATCATCCGCATGGCAGAGGAGTTGATTGAAGACGATGTTGCCTATGCCGCTATGGCTCATGCGGTGAATCCGTATGGCGACGGTCATGCCTGCCGGCGTATTGCCGAAGGGATTCTATGGCATTTTGGCCGGTTGGATCACTGCCCCGAGGACTACTGCGGCGCTTAAGCAAAAAAGCGAAGGGAAGGGGGAGACGCCATGCACAAACGAAAAATGGGGACTGTACCGGTCATCGTTACTGTTATCATTTTGGTGATGGTGTTCCTCTTCCTTTTGTATGCTTCCCTGAGTCACCGGCAGCCCCAGATTACGCTGCCGGCAGAACAGGACAGCACTGATCTGACAGTACCGGGCGAACCGGGGGCCGATGGAGATCCGGTCACACGGGTGGAGGTAACGCCGGAAACGGTGCAGAATGTGATTGCCACCTTGGATCGGCCGGAACACTATTGGCGCGCGATGACCATTACTACCTATTGGAGCGGCGGCAGCGGTATGACGACGGTGCAGGCCTATGTCCGGGGCGACATGATCCGCATGGACACCACCCTGCCCGGCGGTCAGGTGCGTCATATGGTGCATACCCAGGAACAAACCTACCTGTGGTACAACGGTGAGCGCCGCTATTTAACGCTGCAAACGGGTGCCTTTTCGGAGGATGACGAGCTGTGGATCCCTACCTATGAGGATCTGCTGGAGGAAGACCGCGTTCGCATTGCCGGCGCGGGATACGAGTCCTGCCTGGATATGGATTGTATCTATGCCGCTACGGCAGAAGATGAGGACGGGTACAGTCAGCGCTATTGGGTGGCGGTGGATTCCGGCCTGCTGATTGCTGCAGAACGGCTGCAAAATGGTCAGACGGTTTACCGTATGGAGTCCCCGGAAGTTACGGTAGGGGAGCCGGAGGCGTCGCTTTTTGTGCTGCCGGATGGAAAGAACCTTCTTTCTGAAAGCCCCTAATGTATACTGACACGGCGGCTGCGGCCGCCGTTTCTTTTCTTTGGAAGTGTTATTAAAATGAATTCAATTGCATCAAAAAATAATAAATTGGGAACCGAACCCATTCCCAGCCTGCTGTTCCGTATGGCGTTGCCGTCGGTGCTGGCGCAGTTGGTCAACCTGCTGTATAATATGGTAGATCGGGCCTTTGTGGGCCACATCGATACCGTGGGGCCCATGGCGCTGGCGGGTTTGGGTATTGTGCTGCCGGTCACTATGATGATCACCGCCTTTTCCCAACTCATAGGCATGGGCGGCGCGCCAAGAGCTGCCATTGCTATGGGAGAGGGGCATTATGAAAAGGCGGAGCGGATTCTGGGAAACTGCACCTGCATGCTGATCGGCGTTTCTGTGGTGCTGTTCCTGTTGTTCCAGGCATTCTGCGACCCGATTTTGACACTGTTCGGCGCCAGTGGTGAAACGCTGCCCTATGCTTCGTCCTACTTGCGTATTTATTTGTTTGGCACTTTTTTTGTTATGGTGGCCATGGGGCTGAATGCTTTCATCACCAACCAGGGCTATGCCAAAACCAGTATGCTGACCACCTGCGTAGGCGCTCTGCTGAATTTGTGCCTGGATCCGATCTTGATTTACGGCTGTAAGATGGGCGTGGAAGGAGCCGCATGGGCCACAGTGATCTCCCAGGGTGTATCCGCTGCCATGATCCTAGCGTTCCTTACGGGGAAAAAGGGGTACATCCATATCCGCAAAAAATGGTTCCGGCTGAAAAAGGAACTGGTGCTGCCGATTCTGGCCCTGGGCTGCTCGCCTTTTGTTATGGGTATGACCGAATGCGTAGTGCAGCTGACCTATAACATCAGCATTGCGCAGTACGGCGATCTGTATGTGGCGCTGCAAAGCATTCTGTTTTCTTTGATTCAGATCGTATGGATGCCGCTGAACGGCTTTGCGCAGGGAGCGTCTCCCATCATCAGCTATAACTACGGCGCAGGCCGCCTGGATAGAGCCCGTCAAACATTTCGGCTGTTGTTCATGGTGGATATGATTTTCGCTGTGGGTGTAGTGGCACTGATCGTGATGTTCCCCGGCGCGGTTCTGGGTATTTTTTCTGATAACCAGGACCTGCTTGCTATGGGTGTGGTACCGCTGCGGGTGTACATTATCGGTATGGCAGCGATGGGCGCCCAAAGCGCTTGCCAGAACACATTTCTGGCATTGGGGCAGGCGAAGATCTCCATGTTCCTGGCCTGCTTGCGCAAAATGTTTTTAATTTGGCCATTGGCGCTGATTTTGCCTCACCTGTTTGGACTGGGCGTTTGGGGGCTGTTTTTGGCGGAGCCCATTGCTGACTTTACCGCCGGTATCACAACCTTTACGGTGTTTTATTTCTGCAGCAAAAAGCTGCTGCGCAGCGTACCGGTTCCGGCGGACAAGACTGCGGAGTCATGAGGCGGAGCTGAAAGGGTAAGAAAGAGCAGAAAACTATTGACTTTACCAATTTAATCCATTAAAATACTTATAATATGCAAATTCGGAGGGATGCCTATGAAGCAGTTTAACCGAGAAGAGTTAAGCCGCTACACCCAGGCGTGCAGCGACCTGTGTTATACCAATGATCTGATTGATGATGCGCTGTTTCAGCAGTACCATGTGTTCCGCGGTTTGCGTGACAAGCAGGGACACGGTGTGGTCACGGGCATCACCAATATATCCCGTGTGGATGGCCGCAGGATTGTGGACGGCCGGGAGGAAAGCTGCGAGGGGCGGCTGCTTTACCGCGGCTACAATGTGATCGACCTGGTGGAAAATTGTGTCCGCCAAAACCGGTTTGGGTTCGAGGAAACGGCCTATCTGCTGCTTTTCGGCCAGCTGCCGACGGCGGCAGAGTTGGATCGGTTTCGTTCCGCGCTGTGTGCCTGCCGGACGTTGCCGCAGAATTTTACCCGTGATGTGATTATGAAGGCCAGCAGCAAAGACTTGATGAATTCTATGGCAAAAAGTATCTTGACACTGGCTTCCTATGATGAGAAGGCCACGGATATTTCGGTGACCAACGTCCTGCGTCAGTGCCTGGAATTTATCGGGATTTTCCCCATGCTGGCGATCTACGGTTACCATGCCTACAACCATTTTGTTTGTGATGACAGCATGTATATCCACCGGCCGGATCCGACCCTCAGCACAGCGGAGAATATGCTGCGTATGCTGCGGCCGGATAAGCAGTACACAGAAACAGAGGCGCGGGTGCTGGACATTGCGCTGCTGCTGCACATGGAGCACGGCGGCGGCAATAACTCGACATTCACTACGCGCGTGGTCACCTCGGCCGGAGCGGATACCTATTCTGTTATGGCGGCAGCACTGTGCTCCCTGAAAGGGCCTAAGCATGGCGGCGCCAACATCAAAGTAGTGGAAATGATGGCGGATCTGCGTGAACATGTTTCTGATTTGAAAGACGAAGATGCGCTACGGGCCTATTTGAACCAGATCCTGGATCGCCAGGCCTTTGATAGAAAGGGCTTGATCTACGGCGTGGGCCATGCGATCTACTCTTTGTCCGATCCCAGAGCCAAAGTATTCAGAGGCTTTGTGGAGCAGCTGGCGAAGGAAAAGGGGCGCATGGAGGACTTTGCGCTGTATGATACAGTGGCTCGCCTGGCGCCGGAACTGATTCAGGGGCGCCGCAAGATTTATAAAGGCGTATGTGTAAATGTGGACTTTTACAGCGGCTTTGTTTACAGTATGCTGGGCATCCCCACAGAACTGTATACTCCTATTTTTGCCGTGGCCCGAATTGTCGGCTGGAGTGCCCACCGCCTGGAGGAACTGGTGAATATGGATAAAATCATCCGTCCTGCGTACAAGAGCCTCATTGATGAAGAACGGCCCTATCTGCCTTTGGAAGATCGGTA
>CALDMR010000061.1 GCA_937915065.1 uncultured Clostridia bacterium | reverse complement strand
CAGGGGGAAGGTATGCACCACGCAATTGGGATTGATGCTGCGGATGCGGTCCGCGGCGGCGTCCACTTTGTTTTGGCCCACAGTTTCGTGGGTAGCGATGATCTGGCGGTTGAGGTTGGACAGGTTGACCCGGTCGCTGTCCACCAGGGTCAGTTCTCCCACGCCGGAGCGGGCCAGCACTTCTGTCACATGGCCGCCCACGCCGCCAATGCCGAATACGGCCACATGGGCATGGGCAAGGCGGTCCACAGCTGCGCTGCCCAGCAGCATTTCCGTGCGGATCAGTTCTTCTTTCATGCGTTCACATCCTTTTTGCAAAACCCGGCTTTGATGATTCAAAGCCGGGTTTTGATCTGTCAGATTACAGCGGGCGCTCAGCCAATGGCCTTGATGCCCAGGGCGTGTTCCTTAATGGTTGCACCTTCGTAAATGTCGGTTTCCCACTGGGTGTTCATGCTGTTGATGCAGCGAACCTGCCAGTACGGGAGATCTTCGCCCACATAGTACATCACATGGGAGCCATAGGTCGTTTCCACGATGCCGGTGTCGCCAGCCTTGCGGCCGTCGGCAAAGCACCAGTCTTCAAAGCTGTCCTGCATCTGGCCCTTGTAAACCTGGGTGTACAGGCCACCCTCAGAGGCGTTGCTATCGGCGGAGTTCTCTTTTGCCAGGGCTGCAAAGGCATCTTCAGTCTTGGGACCGGAACGGTATTCGTTCAGCAGTTCCTGGGCTTTCTTGGCGGCTTCGGCCTTGTTCTTTTCTACCTCTGCATCGTAGCCCTCGTCCTCGCTGGACAGCTCGGTTTCGGTGGGCTTGATCAGGATATGGCGCACATCCACGGTGCTGTAGTCGGGGCGGTAACGGTCGTTCAGCACCACCACATACCAGCAGTTCTTGGCGGTATCTTCCACCACGCTGGCGTCGCCGGGGGTGCGGATCTCGTTGAAGACCCACTCGTTGTATGCATAGTCGGTGAAGCTGGAATAGGATACATCCACTTTGTTGCTGTAGTAGTTGGCGCCGTATTCCTCGCCGATGTCAGCCAGGGACTCGCCGCTGTTAATACGATCCAGGAAGGCGTTGGCAGTGTTCATTGCGGCTTCCATGGCCTGCTTGTCCTGGGCTTCGGTATATTCGGGCTCTTCGTCGGTGGAACCGTCGGTCTTGCCTTCGATACCAGTGTAGTCGGCGTTCACCGTCAGCACCTCATAGCTGGCCAGGTCGATATCCTGCTTGTGCTCGTCATAATAGGCCTGCATTTCATCGTCGGTATAAACATGGTTGGCCTTGTACTCGCTGTTGTAGTCAGAGGCGACGAACATCATGGTCAGGTGCTTCATAAAGCGCTCGTTGGTCATCTTTGCGCCGTACTGCTTCTGCAGGAACTCGTCGCGGGTGATGGAGTTGTTCTTGCAGTATTCATCCACCGAGACGGAGTAAGCGTCGATCTGCTGCTGCAGCTCGTCGCTGACTTCGTAGTTTTCATCTGCCATAGCGGCGTTGTACATGGTGGCCGTCTGGGTCAGGTAAGCGACGGCTTCTGTACGGAAGTAGTCGCCCCAGCTCTGGTCTTCGGAATACTGCTGGGCGTCCAGATCCTGGTTAACGTCCACGCCGAAGTAGGACAGGTAAGCGCCGTACTGGTTGATCACTGTGTGATAGTAATAATCCAGGTCTGCGGCGGTGTATTTTTCGCCATCCACAGTTACAGCAGCCATACCCTTGCGGATATTGTCGTTGCTATACAGGAAGCACAGCAAAAAGGCCACGGCCACTGCGGCCACGGCAATGCCGCACTTGATGTAAAAGTTGCGGTCTTTGTTTGCGTCCTGCTTGTTGCGCATTTCCCGTGTGTTTTTGGTGAGCACGGAATCTGCGCCGGTTTTCTTTTCTTTTGCGCTCATAGTTGTTTCATTCCTCTCAGTCGATCAGGCTGCGCGAAAAGACCCTTCGCGCATACAAATACTGCTATATTATAATAGAATCCGTTCCGTTACGCAAGGGAAAAATAAAAAAGCCGCTCTTTTGCGGCTTTTTAAATTTGAATATAAAGATCCCCGCAGGACGTGGGAGCCCGTTATAAACCTGCACCCAAGGTCCAGGTGGGTCGCCTCCAGCTTTCTTCACTGCTCCCAGCTTCCACCCGCAGAAAGCAGGCGGGAGGTCTGCAAAACAGATCACTGATCCGGCATCCCGTATAACGAAAATGTGGGTTTATAGAAAACTCACCACGTACCATGCGGGGATTGGTATTACCATAGCACGAATGATTCGCGCCGGCAATCGAATTTTAGGGCGCCTCCGGCGCCGGGGAAGATCAACTGCGGATAGCCTCTTCGTAAATAGCGACGGCTTCTTCCCACTCGGCGTCGTCCAGGGGAACCAAATCCTCCCGTCCGTCTTCCGAGGCGGAGAGCAGCTTCATGATCAGCAGTTCAGGCTCTTCCTGGTTGCTGTCCGCTTCCTCGTAGAAATAGAAATAATAGGCGTCCTCGCCTCTGGCTGTGAGCACGGGAACAACGCGGTGTTCAACGCCGCTTTCGTCGGTGAGAATAATGATCTCCTCTTCGGCGGCGGGCTCGCTTTGATTGTGTTCACGCATGGCGCAGGCTCCTTTATCGGTTGATCGTTTTGGAATGGGACGTTGTCAGTTGCCGTCGTCCTCGTCCTCTTCAAACAGCTGTTCAGAAAACAGATCGTAAATCTCGGCCAGTTCCTCGTCGCTGTCCAGGGTGGAGAGCAATTCCTCGCCGTCCTCCATGATGGTTTTCAGGATCACCAGACCGTAGTCGGCTTCTTCTTCATCGGCGCCCTCCTCTACTGCGGGGAAAAAGGCGGTATATGTCTGACCGTTATGCACCAGGGTATCCACATACTCCAGCACCAGCTCATTGCCGTCTTCGTCGGTCACGGTCAGAAAATCAGGGCCAAATTCTTCACTCATGGAATGGGTGTCTCCTTTGTTCTGTATTCGTTGGAATCTATTCGTATTGTACTGTCTGCGAACAGAAAAAGCAAGAGTTAAATTTTTCTTTCCCATCTGCCCGCTTGCTGCGGCCAAATGAGCGCATACAGTGGACGGGATTGACAGACTGTGTTATACTGGTTCTAATGGCGTAGTACGTGTATGCGTTAATGAGGAAAAAATAGTTTGAATATTATGGAAAAAGGAGGTTTTCTGCATGGAAGAACAGCATCGTTCTCAGCACAGTGAACCGGGCAGGAACCGTCAAGATACGCCGCCGCGCCGCCGCGGAAAGCGGAGGGGACGCTCTTCTGTTTGGTTTGCGATCAAGTCGCTGCTTTTGATCTTTATATGTACAGGCGTGATTTTTACAGGTATTTTTGCGGTGTATCTGGCGACCTGTATCATTCCCAATGCTCATGTGGATGTGTCTGAGATCTCCATGTCTCAGAGTTCTGTTGTGTTTTGTGAAAATGATCAGGGCGAGTGGGAAGAACTGGAAACACTGCACGGCGGCACCAACAGCATCTGGGTCGACTATGACCAGATGCCGGAGTATCTCTCCGAGGCGGCCATTGCCATCGAAGATCGCCGCTTCCGCAGCCATAACGGTGTGGACTGGCTGCGCACGGGCAAGGCTGTGGTCAACCTTTTTGTGGGCTTCGACAGCACATTCGGCGGCTCGACCCTGACCCAGCAGACCATCAAGAATATCACCGGCGATAAGGAAGGTACCGTGAAACGGAAGATCACCGAGATTTTCCGGGCCCTGGATTTTGAAAAGACCCATTCCAAGGAAGACATTCTGGAGCTGTATCTGAACAATATTTATCTGGGCCACGGCTGTACCGGCGTCAACACTGCCGCCAAGACCTATTTTGGCAAGGATGTGTCGGAACTGACCCTGGCAGAATGCGCCGATTTGATCGGTATTACGAACAACCCCTCCCTGTATGATCCTTACGGCACGGAGAAGCAGCTGCAGAATAATCTGAAGCGCAAGGATACCATTCTGGCTGAGATGTATGATCAGGGACTGATTACCGAGGCGGAGTACAACGAAGCCGCAGCCCAGGAACTGGTGTTCACCTCCGGTGATGATGACGGGGATGATTCTGCGTATTATTCCTGGTTTGTGGATCAGCTGATCAACGATGTGATCGCCGATTTGCAGGAGGAGAAGGGCTATACCAAGGAAATGGCCACGCAGATGGTGTATTACGGCGGATTGCAGATTTACTGCACCCAGAACCTGAATGTGCAGGCATCTGTGGATGAAGTGTATAACAACCGGGAAAACCTGCCGTATTCCTCCAAAGGATATGATATGAAGTCGGCCATCACGATCATAGACCCCTATACGGGCAATATTGTGGCTATGGCCGGCGATATCGGCGAAAAGCAGGGCAGCCGCCTGTTCAACTACGCTACAGCCAAGCGCCAGTGCGGTAGTGCCATTAAGCCCATTGCCGCCTATGCCCCCGCGTTGGATAACGGCACCATCACTCCGGCGTCTGCCATCGACGACGCGCCTGTGCGTTCCCTGAACGGCAGGGCCTGGCCTGTGAACTCTCACCCCTATTACGACGGCTTGGTGACGGTGGATAAAGCCATCGCCAGCTCGCTGAACCCCTGCGCTGTGCGGGTGGTGGAAGGGCTGGGCGTTCAGGAATCTTATGATTTCATGACGGA
Source organism: uncultured Clostridia bacterium (assembly GCA_937915065.1). Taxonomy (GTDB): domain Bacteria; phylum Bacillota; class Clostridia; order Oscillospirales; family Oscillospiraceae; genus Pseudoscillospira. Next base: position 13,075 of record CALDMR010000061.1, on the reverse strand, counting down.
GAAGCTGGGCTTCTCCAGCCTGGTGTCGGCGGAGGACAATCCCAACCGCAACGATATGAACTCTGCGTCCATGGGCCTGGGCGGCCTGACCCGGGGCGTGAGCACGGTGGAGATGGCCGCAGCCTACGCCACCTTTGCCAATAAGGGCGTTTACAACGAACCGCGTACCTATACAAAAGTGACCGATCAGGACGGAAAGACCATCCTGGACAACCAGGCGGATTCCTGGCAGGCCATGAAGGAAACGACGGCTTATTTCATGAACAAATATCTGCGCCAGGTCATTACCTCCGGCACCGGCGGCAGCGCCGGGTTCTCCGGTATGACTGTGGCCGGTAAAACGGGTACGACTACCGATAACTTTGACCGCTACTTTGTGGGGTACACTCCCTACTATGTGGCTGCTGTATGGACGGGCTATGAGGTCAATGTGAAGATCAATGCCTCCGGCAACCCCTCGGCCCAGCTGTTCCGCAAGGTGATGAGCAAGGTTCACGCCAATTTGCCCAATAAGAGCTTCTTCTCCGTGGACAGCGGCCTGACCAATGTGTCGGTGTGTATGGACTGCGGTAAGCTGGCCACGGGCCTGTGCGCCGCAGATGTGCGCGGCAGCCGGGTGCATACGGTGGAGGTCGTTTCCGGTACGGCGCCCACGGAGACCTGCAGCTGCCATGTGGCGATCCAGTGGTGCACGGAGGGCGATGCGCCGGCAACGGCTTTCTGCCCGGCAGAGCAGGTCACGGAAAAGTCTGCGGTGGATTATCAGCGCGAAGGCGTGGCCGCCACTGCGGGCTGCCGGGATGAAGCGTTCCACCTGGCTGCGCTGCAGACCGCGGAAAAACAGTGCCAGCTGCACACAGAAGGCACGGTGACGCCGGAAGAGCCCACGGACCCCAACCAGCCTGTGGATCCGGATCAGCCCATAGATCCAAACAATCCGGAAGAACCGACAGATCCCTCGGTTCCTGTTGATCCTCCGGATCCCGAGGCCCCGACAGAGCCTGACGGTGAAACATGAATTTCAAAAGCGCCGCCCCACAGTTGGATAGCTGTGGGGCGGCGCTTTTTATGCGGTAATATTGGGTTTTCTGAGTGTGGATTCATTGCAGCAGAAGGGTGATTTTTCGGCCGTCGGCTTCGATCAGGCCGCTTTGCCGCATGTTTTTCATTTCCCGCATCATGGCGCTGCGGTCGGAGCAGATGTAATCAGCCAGGGCGCTGACGGAAAAGGGCAGTTCGAAAGAGTGGCTGTTCTGCCGCGTGGCCTGCAGGGAAAAATAACAAAGGAGTTTATCGCGGATGGTGCGGCGGCTGAGCACTTCGATGCGCTCGCTCAGCGCCATGGTTTTGCGGGAGATCAGACGAAACAGGTTTTCAATCAGCGTGGTATGCTTCAAACAGGCGTTGCCGCAGGGGCTGGTGATGTGGTTATAATCAAAAAACAGCACTGTGGAGTCCTTGTCGCATACCACGGAGATGCTGTCTTCCGACAAGCCGGAGAAAGCCAGCACTTCGCCGAATACTTCGCCGGGAACCAGGGTTTCCAGGATGGTGCGGATGCCGTAGACGTCGATCCGGATCAGAGATGCGCTGCCCTGTTCCAAAATACCCACCAGAGTAGATCCCTGATTGTATTCGCAAATGGTCTGGCCTGCGCTGTACCGGCGTTCGTGGGCGTTAAAGCACTCCATCATGGCCCGGCAATCGGCATCTGTGATGCCCTGAAAAATCTTGCTGCATTGGAATTCCATGGTCGGTTCCTCCCAAATTCGGATGAGTGCGCAAAGGATCAAGAAAAATATAACGCTGTTGCGTATGCAACAGGAAATTGCGCCGTCGTTATGATATACTAAATTCATCCAAAAGTAAAGGGCTTTCTGAAAAGCCTTGTATAAAATCGTAAAAAGGCCGGTCTCCCCGCTGTGCGGCTGAGGGATCGCCTGAAGAAATGGGTATTGTTGAAAGGAGTTTTTTCAATGGCAAAGTTTTATCGCTGCGATCACTGTGGTATTATTGTAGGAATTGTGGAGCAGGGTGGCGGCACGCTGTCCTGCTGCGGCCAGCCCATGCGTGCGCTGGAGGCCAACACCACTGACGCTGCCCAGGAAAAGCATGTGCCTGTGGTAGAGGTCAACGGCAACATCGTCACGGTCACCGTGGGTTCCGTGGCCCATCCCATGCTGGAGGAGCACCACATCGGCTGGATCGCCCTGGAAACGAATCATGGTATGCAGCGCAAGGAGCTGGATCACACCGGCGAGCCCAAGGCTGTTTTTGCGCTGGCAGAAGGCGAGAAGGCCGTTGCTGCTTATGAATACTGCAACCTGCATGGTTTGTGGAAGAAGGAACTGTAAGCTTCCCGGTATCTGCTAAAATCTGAAAAACGGGCGCAGCCACAGGGCTGCGCCCGTTTTTTGCGTTTATTGGGGCGGCTGAAAGGTTTGATCTACTTCATAGGAATCCGTGTCGGAAAAGTGCCACCACTCTCCCTGGTAGGGACGAAAACCATGCTCTGTCATCACAGTCTCCAGATAGCGGGCATTGTCTGCGGCGGGGGAGGGAACGTCGCTGTAATCCCGGTCGGCCAGGGCGGAAAAATCATCAAATCCGGTGGGCATTTCCACGGCGCTGCCGTCGCTCCGGAGCAAGGTCACATCCAGGGTGTTGCCGCGGCTGTGGGAGGAGAAGCCCTGGTGGGGATCGGAGACATACATGGGATCGGTGCAGACTTCCCAAAGCTTGAACTGGGCTGCGGTGGGACGGAAGGCATCCCAGATTTTCAAGGTGTAGCCCGCCGCGTCCAGATCCTCCATAACTGCCTGCAGTTTTTGGACGGTGCCGTAGCGCAGATAGGCGCCGGAGAAATCGTAGATCACGCTGCCGGTGAAATTGTCGGATGTGGCATATTTCAAATCCACTGCAACGGTGGGCAGATAATCTGTCACCAGGACGAAGTCGGTGTCCTCCGGCGGAGGAAGGGGCTGCGTTTCGGGCGGGGGCGCCGGTTCCTGTTCCGGAGGCGGGAGAATTTCTTCGGGAGCGGAGGAGGCTTCGGTGGAGTATGGGAGATCCTGGGGGGCGCCGCAGGCGCACAGCAGCAGGGCAAGTATCGGGAGCAAAGACATATATTTCATGAAAAACACCTCGTATTTCGGCAGTACTCTCTGAGAAACACTGTACGCCAGGGCCCGTGAAAAAGCAATGTTTTTTTGCTGCGGCGGGCGATCATCTGCGGGATATGGAGGAGCGGAGGGGGTGTTGCTTTTGAAATGCCGGGAGAAACCGTCGAAAGTGCCAAAATAAAAAACTTCCCATTCGTTTTTTTGTCATATATACGATTGCGGGGGTGGGAGCACTGTGCTACAATGGAGCATGTTAAAAACAAATGCTTTTGAGAGGTGGACAATATGAGCGTCACGCCCAAATACTACATTGTGGATGCGCGGGCCTTGCCCGAGGTGTTCCTGAAGGTAGCGGAAGCCAAGCGCATGCTGGAGACCGGCGAGGCCTTCACTGTGGGAGAGGCGACCCGCCGCGCGGAGGTCAGCCGCAGCGCGTTTTACAAGTATAAGGACATGGTCATGCCCTTCAACAATATGCGCTCCGGGCGTATTCTGACCTTTTACACTCTGCTGAAGGATAAGCCCGGCGTTCTTTCCACGGTGCTGGCCATTTTTGCTTCGTCCGGCGCCAATATTCTGACCATCAACCAAAGCATTCCGACCAATGGCTGTGCCGCGGTGACCATTTCCGCGGAAACTTCCGATATGACGGAGAGTCTGGAGGATCTGGTCAACCGGGTGTCTTCGGAAAATGAGATCATCCGCTTTGAGATTTTGGCGGGATAAGAAGAGAAGCGTAAGGAGAGAAGAAGTATGCTCACGATTGCAGTGTTGGGATTTGGCACCGTCGGCGCCGGCGTGGCGGAGGTTTTGCAGACCAACGGCGCGCTGATCGGGCAGCGCCTGGGCGAGCCGGTTCAGCTGAAATATATTTTGGATATCCGGGACTTTCCGGACAGCCCCTTTGCAGACAGGGTGATCCACGATTTTGACGTCATTGTCAATGACCCCGAGGTGGATGTGGTGGCGGAAACCATCGGCGGTGTGAAGGTGGCATATGATTACACCAAGCGGGCCCTGCTGGCGGGGAAGCATGTGGTTACCTCCAACAAAGAATTGGTGGCGGTTCACGGCTGCGAGCTTTTGAAGATTGCCGAAGAAAAGAATGTGAATTATCTGTTTGAGGCCGCTGTGGGCGGAGGAATTCCGGTGCTGCGCCCCATACAGCAGTGCCTGGCGGCCAATGAGATCGAAGAGGTATTCGGGATCCTGAACGGCACGACGAACTACATCCTTACCCGCATGGTGCGCGGCGGCGTTACCTTTGAAGCGGCTTTGCGGGAAGCCCAGGCGATGGGCTATGCGGAACAGGATCCCACGGCGGATGTGGAAGGCCACGATGCCTGCCGGAAGATCTGCATTCTGGCGGATCTGGCCTTTGGCTGCGAAGTGCCGCCGGAGCATGTGCCCACGGTAGGGATCTCCGGTGTGACGCTGCGGGATGTGGAAATCGTGGAGCAGGCCGGCTGGCGCGTGAAGCTTTTGGGCCGGGTGGTTCGGGGTGAAAACGGTTGCATCAGTGCCTATGTGGCGCCCCATCTGGTGCAGGAGCAGCATCCCATGGCCGCTGTGGAAGATGTGTTCAACGCCATTATGGTGCGGGGGAACGCCGTGGGCGAGGTCATGTTTTATGGCCCCGGCGCGGGAAAACTGCCCACAGCCAGCGCTGTGGTGGCCGATGTGATCGATGCGGCCCAGCATCGCGGCCAGCGGAAAAAAATCGGCTGGACTGTCTGGGACGGCGCAAAAATCGCCCCTCCCACGGCGCTGTCCATGCGCTGCTATTTCCGTGTGAAGGATTCCATCAAGGCAGTCGAGACGGCTTTCCCGGAGTGCGAGATCCTTTCCCGGGAGGGCGAAACCGCCTTTATCACGCCGTGTATGCAGCTTTCCGAGCTGGAAGAACGCGCCCGCTCCCTGCAGGTTTGCACAAGACTTTGTGTACTGGATTGAGTCAGGCGCGTAGAATGGAACAGCAGAATTTCTAAAACGAACAGGAGAGAGAACAATGGGTCTGATTGTGCAGAAATTTGGCGGTACGTCGGTGGCCAATGCCGAACGCATCAACCATGTGGCCGATCTGATTGCCGATACCTATAAAGCGGGCAATAATGTCATTGTCGTTTTGTCTGCCCAGGGGGATACAACAGATGATCTGATCGCAAAAGCGAACGAGATCAATCCCTTGGCGTCCAAGCGGGAAATGGATATGCTGCTGTCCACGGGCGAGCAGATCTCCATTGCGCTGTGTGCCATGGCGCTGGAAGCCCGCGGGCTGCCGGTGGTTTCCCTGGTGGCATGGCAGGTAGGCATTCAAACCAACAACACCTACACTGATGCGCGTATCCGTAAAATTTCCAAGGAACGCATCCAGGCAGAGCTGGATAAAAAGAATATCATTATTGTGGCGGGCTTCCAGGGGGTCAACGCCTATGGCGATGTGACCACCTTGGGCCGCGGCGGTTCGGATACCAGCGCAGTGGCCCTGGCAGCGGCGTTCCACGCTGACCTCTGCCAGATTTACACAGATGTAGACGGCGTGTACACCGCCGACCCCCGGGTGGTGCCCGGGGCAAAGAAACTGCCGGAGATCACCTATGCCGATATGCTGGAGCTGGCGTCCCAGGGCGCTCAGGTGCTGCATAACCGCAGTGTGGAATTGGCGAAAAAGTATCATGTCAATATGGAAGTGGTTTCGAGTTTGAAACAGGTGTCCGGCACAAAAGTCAAGGAGGTCGTTAAAGTGGAAAAGACAAATATCGGCGGCGTCGCCAAAATGGATAATTTTGCAAGATTTTCCCTGGTCGGTCTGGAGGATCGCCCCGGTGTTGCCTTTAAGGTGTTTTCTCTGCTGAGCCGCCACAGCGTCAATGTGGATATCATTTTGCAGTCGGTGGGCCGCGACGGCAGCAAGGACATCAGCTTTACCTGTCCTTTGACCAGCTTGGAGGATGCAAAAAAGGTTCTGGAGGAGAACCGCGAAGCTCTGGGCTACGACACCATCGAAGTGGACTACAATGTGGCGAAAATCAGCCTGGTGGGCACCGGTATGATGACCCATGTGGGCGTAGCCTCCGATATGTTTGAGGCGCTGTACGACGCAGGCATCAACATTCAGATGATCGCCACCTCGGAGATCCGCATTTCTGTGCTGGTGAGCAAGGATGATGCCAACCGCGCCATCCGTGTGGTGCACGATAAGTTTTTCGGCAGCGAGGATTGATCTGCGGTCTTTGATTTTTGAAAGCAGCGTGTTATACTATGAACAATAGTGTGACATGCTGCTTTTTTGGCACATAGGGAAGGGGTATGAAAGATGATCTATCACTGCGTGGATCGCGCGTGTCATTATTGGGGCGAGGGCGATGAACTGCCGGCGCAGTGTCCCCAGTGCGGGCAGCAGCTGCTGTCCGCCGATGAATCGGCTATGACCGGAGACGACTGGACGGCGTTGGGAAGTTTTTGGTCGGACTGCGGCGAGGGCGGAAAGAAGCGCATGGTGGCATGCTTCCAAAAAGCAGCTTACCTTGGCAGTGCCTGGGGCGTCTGCAATCTGGCCATCTGCACCGAGCAGGGAGACGGCGTGGCAGCAGATCCCGAGCAGGCCTTCTGGCTGTATCAGCAGGCGGTGGAGATGGGCAGTCTCAATGCGCTGTGCTGCCTGGGCGTGTGCTATGAATACGGGACGGGCACTGTGAAGAATGAGAAGCAGGCCTTTTCTCTGTATCAAAAAGCGGCGGATTACGGTTCGCCCCGGGGACAGATGCTCCTGTCCCGCGCTTATCATGACGGCATCGGCACAGAGCCGGATCGGGAGCAGGCGCTGTACTGGGTGCGCACCGCGGCCTATCAAAAGTATGGCGAAGCGATGCACCGTTTGGGCGTGTGTTACGAGTATGGCGACGGGATAGAACAAAGCTGGGAGCATGCGGCCCGCTGGTTTCGGGCTGCGGCGGAAGATGGCGTTGCCGCCGCTATGACGGATCTGGGCTATTGTTACGAAAAGGGCCGGGGCGTGGAGCAGGATTGGGATAGAGCCGTGTCCTGGTATCGCCGGGCGGCAGAGCTGGGCAATACCGTGGGAATGGCCAACCTGGGCTGGTGTTACGAAAGCGGCAGCGGGGTGAAACAGGACTGGAACCTGGCCCTGGACTGGTACCGCCGGGCGGCGGAACTGGGAGACACCCGGGCCATGGGAAACCTGGCCTGGTGCTACGATAACGGCCAGGGCGTGGAAAAAGACAGCGCGGCGGCGGCCCAGTGGTATTTGCGGGGCGCCGAAGCCGGAGACTTGCGCTGCATGTTCTGCACCGGATGGAATTATGAATATGGCGACGGCGTTCGGGCCGACTTGGCCAAGGCGGTGGAGTGGTACCAGAAAGCGGCGGCTGCCGGAGATGGCCGGGCGTTGTGCAATTTGGGCTGGTTTTATGAGAGCGGCCGGGGCGTGGAGCAAGATCCGGCTCGGGCTGTGAGATTGTACCGCCGCAGCGTGGAAGCGGGCTACACCCATGCCATGGGCAATTTGGGCTGGTGTTACGAAACGGGTCACGGCGTGGAGCAGGACTGGGTTCAAGCGGCGGCCTGGTATGCCCAGGGAGCCGAGGGCGGCGATAAGCGCTCAATGAATAATCTGGCCTGCTGCTACGAGCACGGGAACGGTGTGGCGCGGGATCTGGAAAAGGCCGCATACTGGTATCGCCGCAGCGCGGAAGCCGGCCACAGCGATGCTATGTGCAATCTGGGCTGGTGTTATGAAGAGGGGCTGGGCGTGGAGCAGAGCTGGGAACAGGCTGTGTCCTGGTACCGCCGGGCGGCGGAGGCCGGCAGCAGCCGCGCTCTGGGCAATTTGGCCTGGTGCTATGACCACGGCAAGGGCGTGGTAAAAAATACCGGAGCCGGTGCGCAGCTATACCGGCAGGGGGCAGAGGCCGGTAATGTCCGCTGTATGTTCTGCCTGGCCTGGGATTATAGTCAGGGTGTCGGCGTGCCGCAAGATATGGATCAGGCGGTTCGCTGGTATACTGCCGCCGCCGAGGGCGGCAGTGCCGGCGCCATGTATAACTTAGGGTGGCACTATCACTACGGTGAAGGTGTGGACAAGGATATGGAGCAGGCTGTTTACTGGTATGAAAGGGCGGCGGAACTGGGCCGGGCCGATGCCATGAACAACCTGGGAGAATGCTATGCGCTGGGCTTGGGCGTGGAGCAGGACATGGAGAAGGCCATGGAGTGGTACCGCCGGGCGGCAGAGCTGGGAGAAGCCATGGCCGACTATAACATGGGCTGGCACCTGGAACAGGCGGGCCATGTGGCTGAGGCCTATGTCCACTACCGCAAGGCGGCCGAAGGCAATGACAACAGCGCCTGGTGGGCGCTGGGGCGCTTTTACGAAAACGGCATCGGCGTGGAGCGGGATGCCAAAGAAGCCCGCCGTTGCTATGAAACGGGCGAAAAGTTGGGCAGCGTGAAATGCAAGATGCGCCTGGCCCGCTGCAAACTCCTGGGTATCGGCGGTCGCCGGGCGAAAAAACAGGGGTTGGATCTGTGCCGCCGGGCATTGGAATTGGCCGGAGAGAGCCGCGAAAAGGAAGATTACGGCTATGAAACCGAAGTAGCTCTGCTGCGGCGGACCATTGCGGAAAACGAGTGAGAAAAGGGGATGCTGCGGCATCCCCTTTTTATGTTCCCTGCTGGCGGCGGTTCTGGATGCTGTTGAGGGGGCGGAAGAAAGTTCTGAACCGGGAAAAATTTACAATTTGTCGGTTGTATTGTCTGCAAAAAAACAGTATGATATTTTTTAATAGAAAAAACCATTTCAAAGGAGGAAGGATATGGGAAACGCAACAAAGCAGGCGCTGGCTACGGCGCTGCGGGATCTGCTGAATACAACAACGCTGGACAATATTACTGTTAAAGACATTGTGGATCGCGCAGATGTCAGCCGCCAAACATTTTACTACCATTTTGGCGACGTTTATCAGTTGCTGGACTGGGCTTTTCAGAGCAGCTTGAAAAAGCTGTATGAGCGGTCTGAGGAGAACTGGCGGGATCGGATTCTCTTTGCTGTGGAATATCTGCGCACCAACCGTGCGCTGACTATGAACGTATACCACTCCCTGGGGGCAGGAGCCTTCGGTCATATTGACCTGCCGCTGCAGATCAACGAGGAAGACCGGGAATTTGCCATTTCCTTTTTTACTTATGGGGTCATGGGAACGATCCTTCAATGGCTGGATGCTGGCATGTCCGAAAGCCTGGATCGCATTGTGAATGATATTTATCATTTGTTCAATCCGCGGGAAAAATTGCTGGATGATGGGAGCGCGGGGGAGGAATGATACGGCCGTGAAACGGAAAGAATGGGAGCGGGATGAAAACTTTGCTTGGCGCGTGTTTGACCGGGCGCCCTATGGGGTGCTGGCCCTGGCAGACGGAGAGGGCATGCCCTACTGCGTGGCGGTTTCTCCTGCACGGGAAGGGAAAACAGTTTATTTTCACTGCGCCCGGTCGGGCATGAAGATGGAGCTGTTGGAGCAAAATCCGCGGGTCGCTATGACAGCGGTGTCCCATTATCAGCGCGTTCAGCCGAAATATACCATGAGTTATGCTTCGGCAGTGCTGCGGGGCAGGGCTGCCGTTGTGACGGATGAAGCGGAAAAAACCCTGGCGCTGCGCCGGATCAGCGAACGATATGCGCCCGAGGCGATGGAACAATTTGAAACAATGCTGGAGCGATTTGCAAAAGCGGCACAGGTGATTCGGATCGATGTGGAAGAAATCACCGGAAAGGAAGCCTGCAACGGCTGAGAAAGGATGAACAACCATGGAATGTAAAGCAAGAAATGAGATGGATGCCGCCTGGCAGTGGGATCTGACGCCGATTTTTCCGAATCGGGAAGCCTGGGAACAGGCTTACCATGAGGCGGAACAGGCGGTTGGCCAGATCGGCGCCCTGGCGGGTACTTTGGGGGCTTCGCCGGACAGCCTGAAGGCGGGGCTGGATACAGTGTATGAAACGCTGCAGGCGGTGGAGCGGGTCTATTTGTATGCATCCCTGCTGAAAAACAGCGATAACGGCGATCCTGTTTACCAGAAGATGGAGGGAATGGCGACCAATTTGTATGTGGCCATGAGCACGGCCTGCGCCTTTTTAGACCCTGAGATCCTGTCTTTGCCGGAAAAGCAGCTGCAGCAGATGATGGATGATCCGAAACTGGCCGGTTATCGCCATATTCTGGAGGACACCAACCGTGCCCGCGCCCACACGCTGGACGAACAGGGGGAGCGGCTGCTGGCCATGCTGTCGGACGCGGCAGGCACGCCGGACGACAGCTTTACCATGCTGGAAAGCGTAGATATGGAATTTCCCGTGGTGCACGATGAACAGGGCCGGGAAGTGCAGCTGACCCACGGCAATTATGCGCTGTTTCGCGTCAGTCCCGACCAGCGGGTGCGCCGGGAATCTTTTGAGGCCTATCACGGCACATTCAAAAAATATATCAATACGATCGCAGCGCTGTATGCGGGATCGGTAAAATTGGATACCTATTACACCAATGCCCGTAAATATTCCAGCGCCTGCGAACGGGCGCTGTTTGCCAGCAATGTTCCGCTGAGCGTATATGACAGTTTGGTGGATGCGGTGCATCAAAGCCTGCCCGCTATGGAGCGGTATCTGGCGCTGCGCAAAAAAGTTCTGGGTCTTTCCGAATTGAATATGTATGACCTCTATTGTCCCGTGGTGGAGGATATCGACCTGCACCTGACCTTTGAAGAGGCAAAGGAACTGGTGTTCCGGGCCACGGCGCCCCTGGGAGAGGAATACCACCGGCTGCTGCAGCGGGCCTTTGACGAGCGGTGGATCGATGTGTATGAAAATAAGGGCAAGACTACGGGAGCCTTTTCCTGCGGCGTTTATGGGGTGCACCCCTATGTGCTGATGAACTTTGCCGGTTCGCTGGAGGATGCCTTCACCCTGGCCCACGAACTGGGCCACAGTATGCACTCTTATTTCTCCGATCATGCCCAGGACTTTGTAAATCATGATTACAGGATCCTGGTGGCGGAAGTGGCCTCCACGGTCAATGAGGTGCTGCTGACCAAATATCTGCTGCAGAACGAACAGGACCCCAAGCGCCGGGCTTATATCCTCAATCATTTTCTGGAGGGCTTCCGGACAACGGTTTACCGCCAGACGCTGTTTGCAGAATTTGAACGGAAAGCGCATGAACTGTATCAGCAGGGAGAACCCCTGACGGCGGAGACCCTGAGCGGGCTTTACCGGGAGCTGAACGGTTTGTATTACGCCGGTGCGGTGAACAACGAGCTGCAGGATGTGGAATGGGCGCGGATTCCCCACTTCTACACGGCGTTTTATGTGTATCAGTATGCCACCGGCTTTTGCTCGGCCGTGGCCATTGCGGATCGTATCCTGTCCACCGGGGATGCGGCAGATTATTTGAAATTCCTGACCACCGGAGGCAGTATGTATCCCATCGACGAACTGAAGATCGCCGGGGTGGATCTGACGCAGCCTGAAACAGTGGAAAGCGCGCTGCAGGTATTCCAGGATAGTATAGATGAGCTGGAGAAGCTGCTGCAGGCCTTGTAAAAGCAGAGAACCCATAAAAAACAGCCGCTGCGAAAATTTCGCAGCGGCTGTTTTTTTATTCCTTGTTGTCGGATTTGGACGCCTCTTTTTCGGCCTGGAGCTCCTGCCAGAGCTGATCGGCAGCAGGTTTCCAGTTGGCGGCGTACTGGTCGCACTTGGAGCACAGATGATCTGCCGATTCCGGAGACTGCAGATCTGTGGAATGGGCGCCGGAGGAGGCGACCATAGCCCGCAGCTTTTCCGGGTTTTCCAGCATGGGACAGGGGCGGAGCATGTTTTCGTTGAAAGGCTGGCCGTTGTGATAGGCCATCAGCATGGGGGATTGCAGTGCCTCCAACAGCGTTTTTTCACGGATGTTGGAATCAGAATAATGGACAAACACGCAGGGGTCGATATCGCCGTTGGCGTTGATGTGCAGGTAACGGCGTCCGCCGGCGATGCAGCCGCCCACGAATTCTGCGTCGTTCTGGAAGTCCATGGCAAACAGGGGCTTGGTGGCGCGGTAGTGGCGGATCCGGCGGTAAGTTTCGGTGCGCTGCTCCGGCGTGGGCAGAAGGTTGGGGGAAGCGTCGTTGCCCACGGGCATGTAGTGGAAATACCAGATGAAATATACGCCCAAGTCGATCAGCTTGTCGTAGAAGGCCTCGGAGGTGATGGAATCGAAGTTGGCGCTGGTATAGCATGCGGAAATGCCGTACACCAGCTTTTTGCGCTTCAGCAGTTCGATGGCGTTGATCACTTTCTGATACACGCCGTCGCCGCGGCGGCCGTCGGTGGCCTCTTCAAAGCCTTCCAGGGAGATGGAGGGGACAAAGTTTTTCACGCGGAGCATTTCGTCTGCAAATTCTTCGTCGATCAGCGTAGCGTTGGTGAAGCACAAAAATACGCAGTCGGAGTGCTTTTCACACAAGCGCAGAATATCCTTTTTGCGCACCAGCGGTTCGCCGCCGGTGTAGATGTACAGGTATACGCCCAGCGCTTTACCCTGTTCGATGATGTTGTCGATTTCCTCAAAGGTCAGGTTCAGCTTGTTGCCGTATTCCGCGGCCCAGCAGCCTGTGCAGTGCAGGTTGCAGGCAGAGGTGGGATCCAACAGGATCGTCCAGGGGATGTTGCACTGATATTTCTCGCGCATTTCCTCCTGTTTCGGCCAGCCCACCAGGGCGGCGTTTACAAAGAAGTTGACAGCCAAAGCGTCGAACACGGCGGGGTCAATGTCGGTAAACAGACGGCGGATGAAGGGATAATAGGGATGATTGGGATCGGTGATGGCTTCTCGGATCATCTTCCGCTGGGATACGAATTCTTTGCCGGCAAATTTGTCGGCCCAGTCCATCAC
>CALDMR010000060.1 GCA_937915065.1 uncultured Clostridia bacterium | reverse complement strand
GTCCAGCCGGGTCAGCCCCCCCCGGGCCGCCCGCAGCTCTTCTTCCCCGGGCAGGGATGACAGCGCCCGCTCCAGCCGCCAGGCGGCGGCTTCCCGCAGCAGGGCGTCCAGGGTTCCTTCATCCATCGGCCCCACCATCCTCCTCCAACTCCTTTCGCATCAGTTCCCGTGCCCGGTTCAGCCGCCGGTGCACTGTGCGCGGGGAAAGGCCCGTCTGCTCGGCGATCTCCGCAGCGCTCCAGCCGGTGCAAAACAGTTCCAGCACCGCGCCGCAATCCTTTGGCAGCCGCCCCAGGGCCGCCGCCACCCGGCCCACGCTGCCCTCGGGCAGCGCCGCCTGTTCCCGGCCGGAGCACTCCATCCACGCTTCGTAGCTCTCTTCCCGCCCCTGCTGCCGCATCAGATTCACGGCCCGGCACTGCACACATTGATACAGGTACCCCTCCAGCCCCCCTGTATAGCGGGCGCTCAGGGTTTCAAAATGATCGGCCAGGTATAAAAACGCTTCCTGCACCGCATCCTCCGCCAGCAGCGGGTCGCCCACAATGCGCTGGGCCACCCACAGCATTCTGTACCGACTGTTTTCATACAGGGTTTGAAACGCATCCTGCTCCGCGCGGCTGTTCAGCGCGGATAGATAAACGCTAAGCATCCTTTCACCCCCGGTTTTCCAGCCCCTTTGCGCCCCGCGAAAAGAAGCCGGGGCATACCGGGTTTCTTTTCCCTCTATTACTTATACAATTCAGAAGCGAAAAATGGACAGCTTTTTGAAAAATTTTTTGAAATTTTTCAAAAAAATACAAATCAGGCCCAATTTTCCGCCGCCCCCGCCGCCGCAAGGCTCCGGATGTGGCTCGTCCACTTCTGCAAAAGAGGCTGTTTTTTGGTAAAGAATACCATATTTCGCCCCATTTGTACAGGAAAAAAGCGGAGCCGGTCTGGTTTCCCAAACCGGCCCCGCCGCAAAAGGCGCTCCTTCAGTTGTTGGCTGCCGCTTCCCAAAAAGCGGCGATCTCCGCCCGGGCCGAGCGCAGGCTGCCCTGCATAAAGTTGGCCTCCCGTCCACCGCCCCGGCCCTGCAGGGCGTCGTTCATGGCCCGCCCCCGGGGGCGCACATCGCCCTCCGCCGCGGCCAGGGCATACTGATAGCCCGCCTCATCGCTGCCGGAACACACCAGCACCATGCCGCCGCAGGTATCCTTCACCGCATCTGCCAGGCGGCGCACCCCATCGGCGCTGAGTTCCCCTTCAAACAGCAGCACATCGCCCCGGCCCCGCAGCTGCTCCGCCAGCATGGCGCAGCGCTCCCGCTCCAGGCCGGCGGCCCGGGCTTTCAGCCCGTCCCGCTCCTCCAGCAGGCGGCGCACAGCCTCCGCCGTCCGCAGCGGCTTGGCCGACAGGGACATGGATACCAGATGGTTCTGGTTCTGGATCTCGTCAAAATACAGGTAGGCCCGGCGGCCCGCCACATATTCCACCCGCACGCCGCCGCGCAGCTTCACGCAGGACAGGATCTTGATGGTGCCCACCTCGCCGGTGCAGCGCACATGGGTGCCGCAGCAGGCGCACACATCCACGCCCGGTATCGTGACGATCCGCACCGGCCCCGTCAATTCCTTTTTGCTGCGGTAGTCCATGGCCGCCAGGGTTTCCCCGTCGGGCCAGGAAACCTCCACCGGCAGATCCATCCAGACCACTTCGTTGGCCACCCGCTCCATTTCCGCCAGCGCCCCCTCGTCCAGCGCGCCGTTGAAATCGATGAAGGTGCTGGTCTCCCCCATGTGGAAGCCCACGTTGTCAAAGCCGTAGCGCCGGTGGATCACGCCGGTGAGGATATGATCCGCGCTGTGCTGCTGGGTAAAGTCCAGCCGCCGGGCCAGATCCACCCGGCCGCGCACCGTTTCCCCCGGCAGCAGCGGGCTTTCCAGGCGGTGAAAAATCACGCCGTCCTCCTCCCGCACATCCAGCACGTCCCAGCGTTCCAAAGTGCCCCGGTCACAGGGCTGACCGCCGCCCTCGGGATAAAAAGCCGTGCGGTCCAGCACGATCTCCCATCCCTCCGGCACCTGGCGGCAGTCCTGCACCGTGGCCGTGAAGGCCGCCAGGCGGCCATCCGTATAGTATAATTTTTCTGTTTCCATGGAAACCATCCGCCTCCGATTCTGTCACATCCGCCCCGGCCCCTGCAGCGCCCCGGCGGTGCATCAAAAGGAGGGGCAAGCCCCTCCTTTTCACTTTCCTGTTATGCTTCACAAAGTTTTTCCCGCGCCACAGACAGCATCAGCTTGATGCGGTTTTCCTGGTTGACCCGGGTGGCGCCGGAGTCGTAGTCCACGGGCACAATGTTTGCATCGGGATACATATCCTTGATCTTATGTACCATGCCCTTGCCGCAAATATGGGTGGGCAGACAGCCGAAGGGCTGGGTGCAAATGATATTTTCGTAGCCGTGAACGATCAGCTCCACCATCTCCGCCGGCAGGAACCAGCCCTCGCCCATGCGGTTGCCCAGGCCGATCAGCCCCTGCATGGGCTCCTTGGTTTCCTGATAGGCGGAAAGCTGCATAAAGTCCGAAAACTTGTCCACCGACTCCATAAACACCTGCTCGATCTTTTCCAGATAATTCAGCAGCTTGGTGGCCGCCAGATATTTCACCTTGCTGCCGCCGTAGATCAAAAAGTCCTGGATGCGGGCGTCCACCTTGAACATCAAAAAGCCCAGCAGCCCCGGCACCATGACCTCGCAGTCCTGCTCCGCCAGGAAATGCTCCAGCCCGTTGTTGGCAAAGGAGGCGTATTTCACATAGATCTCGCCCACGATGCCCACGCGCACCTTCTTCTCCTTGCTGCGAGGCACGCTGGCAAAGCTGCGGATGATATTCTTGAAATTCTCCCGCATCTCGCCCAGGGAATAACCCTTGGATTCCCGGAACTGCCGCGAAATATTATCTACCCACAGCCGCACCAGCTGGTTTGTTTTGCCCGCCTCCAATTCATAAGGGCGGGTCTGGTTGCTCAGCAGCATGATCATGTCGCCGTAGATCACGCCCGCCAGCATGCGGCGGATGATGGGCACCGTCAGCCGGAAGCCGGGATTGCTCTCCGTAAAGGACAGGTTGAAGGAAATCACGGGCACATAGTCGAAGCCCGCCCGGGCCAGGGCCTTGCGGATGATGTGGATATAGTTCGAAGCGCGGCAGCCGCCGCCGGTCTGCATAATGATCAGGGCCACCTTGTGGGGATCATATTCGCCGGAAGTCAGCGCGTCCAGGAACTGCCCCGTCACCAGCAGGGCAGGATAGCAGATGTCGTTATGGGTATATTTCAACCCCAGCTGCTTGACCCGCTCGCCGGAATTGTCCAGCAGGGCCACCTTATATCCCTCGTTGACAAAAATGTTGCGCATGATGTTGAAATGGATGGGCAGCATATCCGGCACCAGGACGGTATATTCCTTTTTCATCTCCTTGGTGAACAGAAGGCGGCCGTTTTTGTCGTATTTCAGTTCTGCCATGGTTTTTTATCTCTCCTTTTGTTCCAGCGCGGCCAGCAAACTTCTCAGCCGCACCTTCACGGTGCCGAGATTGGTGATCTCGTCGATCTTGATCTGGGTGTAGATTTTGCCCGCCCCCTCGATAATGGAGCGGCATTCGTCGGAAGTGATGGCGTCCAGCCCGCAGCCGAAAGAAATGAGCTGCACCAGCTCCATATCCGGCTGACTGCCCACATATTTGGCGGCGGCATACAGCCGGGCGTGGTAGGTCCACTGATTCAGTACATGCACCGGGAATTTCCGCACCTTGCCGCTCAGGCAGTCCTCCGACACCACCGCCAGGCCCAGGGAAGTCAGCAGCAGGTCGATGCCGTGGTTGATCTCGGGATCTGCGTGGTAGGGGCGGCCCGCCAGGCAGATGATGCGTTTCCCCTCGGCCCGAGCCGCGGCGATGATCTCTTCGCCCTTGGCCCGCACCGCATCCAGATACGCATCCCGAGCGGCATACGCCTTATCCGCCGCCCGCTTAACTTCGGCCAGCTTAATGTGGTCAAAGTACTGCCCCAGGATCTCCGTCATCTTTTCCGGGAAATCGTGGCGCACATGGGGGCCGGCATAGTCGTTGATCAGCACCACGCCGCCCCGCATGGTCATATTGGCCGCGATGGTTTCGGGGTAATAGGCCACCACCGGGCAGTTGTAATGATTGTCGCCCAGGTGCTCGTCGAAATTAAAGCTCATGCAGGGGTAGTAAATGGCGTCCACGCCCATGTCCATCAGCTCTTCCACATGGCCGTGCAGCAGTTTGGCCGGGAAGCATACCGTATCGCTGGGGATCGAAGCCTGCCCCTTGATGAAAGTGCCCCGGTTGGACAGGGGCGAGAGCACCGCTTCAAAGCCCAGTTCCGTGAAAAATGCGTGCCAGAAGGGCGCCATTTCCCACATATTCAAGCCCATGGGGATGCCGATGCGCTTTTTGCGCGAGCCCGGCACCGGCTTTAAGTTCTTCATGTAGTCCTGCTTAAAGCGGTAGATATTCAGCGCGTCTGACACCGCTTTTTTGGTCACCGGCCGTTCGCAGCGGTTACCGCCGATGTACTTGGAGCCGTCGCCGAAGGTGTTGACCGTCAGGCGGCAGTGGTTTTCGCACAGGCCGCAGGTCACGGAGCGCACCTCGTGAGAGAAGTCCTCCAGCTCCGCCCGGTTCAGCAGCGTGCTCCGCTGCCCGGGCTTCGCCATGCTCCGGGCATACAGCGCGCAGCCATAGGCGCCCATCAGCCCCGCGATGGCAGGACGCACCACAGGCACGCCCAGCTCCCGCTCAAAGGCGCGGAGCACCGCATCGTTGAGGAACGTACCGCCCTGTACCACGATGTTTTTGCCCAGATCCTCCAGGCTGGAGGGGCGGATGACCTTGTAAATAGCATTCTTGACAATGCTGACAGACAGGCCCGCGGAAATATCCGCCGTGGTGGCGCCGTCCTTCTGGGCCTGCTTCACGGAAGAGTTCATAAACACTGTGCAGCGGGAACCCAGATCCACCGCGCCGGTGGCATACAGCCCCAGTTTGGAAAATTCCTCCACCCCGTAGCCCAGGGCGTTGGCAAAGGTTTGCAGGAAGGAGCCGCAGCCGGATGAGCAGGCCTCGTTCAGATAAATGTTATCCACCACGCCGCCGCGCACATGGAAGCACTTCATATCCTGGCCGCCGATATCTACAATAAACTCCACGTCCGGCATGAATTTCCGCGCCGCCGTAAAATGGGCCGCCGTTTCCACCAGGCCGTAGTCCACATGGAAGGCGTTTTTGATGATATCCTCGCCATAACCCGTCACGCAGGCAGCGGCGATCTGAATATCCGGCTTCTTCTCATAAAGATCCAGCAGGAAATTCCGGATCACCGGCACGGGATTGCCCGAATTGGACAGGTAGTCCGAATGGAGCAGCGCGCCGTTTTCATCGGTCACCACAGCTTTCAGCGTTGTGGAGCCTGCGTCGATGCCCAGATAGGCAGCGCCCTGGTGCTCATCCAGGCTGCCCCGGGGCACATCCGCCGCCCCATGGCGCTGCCGGAAGGCCTCATACTCCGCCTCGTTCGCAAACAGCGGGGGCAGGGTTTCCCACTCGCCATGGGATACGTACCCTTTCAGTTTCTCGATGACTGCCGCCAGGTCACAGGGTTCCTTGGCCGCATACGCCGCGCCCAGCGAAACATAATACAGTGAGTGCTCCGGGCAAGTTCCCTGCACATGCAGCACCTCGTCGAAACACTTGCGCAGCATGGGCATAAAGGTCAGCGGCCCGCCGAGATAGAGAATATTCCCCTTCATGGGCCGGCCCTGGGCCAGGCCGCCGATGGTTTGGTTGACCACCGCATAGAAAATGCTGGCTGCAATATCGCTCTTTTTCGCCCCCTGATTCAGCAGAGGCTGAATGTCGCTCTTAGCAAACACGCCGCAGCGGGATGCAATGGTGTACACCCGCTCATGCTGCTCGGCCAGCGCATTCATATCGGCGGTCTCCACATCCAGCAGCGTGGCCATCTGGTCGATGAACGCGCCGGTGCCGCCGGCACAGGTACCGTTCATCCGGGCTTCCATGCCGCCGCCCAGGAAGATGATCTTCGCATCCTCGCCGCCCAGTTCGATAATGCAGTCGGTGCCGGGCGCGTTGTGATCCGCCGCCACCTTGGCCGCATAGACCTCCTGCACAAACTGCACATCCGCATACTCTGCCATACCCATACCAGCACTGCCGGCGATGGCCAGGCGCCAGCTGTGCTTCTGCGGAAACATATCCTTGATCTTCCCCAGCATTTCCACCGTTTTTGCGGTGATCTGGGAAAAATGGCGCTCATAGGTCTGGTATAGAATCTGGTTGCTGTCGTCCAGCACGACGCACTTGATCGTAGTGGAACCGACGTCCAAGCCGATAACCAAGCAAACTGCTCCTTTCTATCTGCGGCAGGTTCTTTTGATATGCCGCCGCGCTCAATGCATTCAATCTTTAATTTTTTATTTTATCATTTTTCTGCCATAATAGCAATATTTACTGTGCAGACAACTCTGCCCCGCCGGGCAATGACCACAAAGGACGCAAAACCCCATCGCAGTCCCAAAACATCTGCAGTAGGCCAGCCTCTCTCCCGCGCCACGGCGGGCGCACAGCCCCCCTGCTCAGCGGCAAATCTCCGGCTCCGGCAGGCTTTTTTTGTAGTATATCATAAAAAAGCGTCCATTTCTATGGCAAAAAACGCACCCCTTTCTTGCTTTGCACCGGGGCATGATGTATAATATGGCTTTGAAATCAAGCGGCACCGCCGCCGGTAAGGGAGTCGATCAACGCTATGGAACCGAACAAGATCCGCAACGACGCGCTCGTAACAGCCTATCAGGCCATGCATGCAAACAACACAAAAGAAACCCAGGACGCTGTTTCCCGCCAAATGGTGCGCGCCACGTTCCTGCTGCCCGTGATCCCCGTAAAAGGGAAACTTCCCGAAGATTTTCCCCCCAAAGTACTGAAAAATGAAAAGGGGCAAACCTTTCTGCCCCTGTTTACCGATCTGGCCCAGGCCCGCGCCGGTGTGAAAGGGCTGGCAGATGCCCTGATCCCCATTGATATTTCTGACGCCTACGGTTATCTGGTGGATAACAAAGAGCTGCAAGGCCTTCTGGTCAACGCCTTTGCCAAGCCCAACCTGATCTGCCCCCGCCCCATGGTGGAAGCCCTGGCCAAACTGTGGAGCCGCATCAAAACCGCCGAGCTGAACGGCGAAGACCCCGAACAGGCCCTCAAGCCCCAACCCCAGAGCATCAAGCTCATGGTTCCCAAAGAATATCCCGACGGCGTGACCTTCACCCTGGCCGCCGCCCTGAAGCAGCAGAGCGATATTACCAAGGCCTGGATGTGCATGGTGCAGAAGCAGGAAAACGACCGTCCCGAAGAGCGGGACTGGATGGTGATCCTCCAGGCCGAGCAGCCTCTGAAGGGCCGCGAAGAAACTTTCCGCAGCATTGGAAAGACCCTGGCGCCCCTGATCGACAACCGCAATGTGATCTTTGCAGAAAGCACGCCCCAGCTGGCCGGGCTGACTGACCATGCCCAGCCCATCTATTTCCGGGATGCGCAGGACGTATAACCAGACTGATCCCAAAAAAGCAAAGAAATCGCCGGTGCAATGCACCGGCGATTTTTGATCAATGCAGTTCTTCTGCCGCTCCCTCGCCGGCCTGGCCAGAAATGATCCAGGGCACGGGTTTGGTTTCAAACATACCGTTTTTGCGCAGCTTGGACACGGCGATCTGCAGCGCCTCCATATCATGGATCTCGTACTTGGCAAACAGCGAGGGGATCTCTGCCAGCACATTCAGCTCCAGGGTATAGATCATAAAGCGCATATTGGGATTCAGGGCCAGCAATGCCTTGATCTCGTTTTCCAGATTGGCCGCGGCCACAATAAAAGCCGTGGTGGGCACGGGTACGGTTTTCAGCGTTTCCGGCTCCATATCCGGAATGATCTGCACATTGTTCAGGCCAAACTTATTGACGTTTTCCTCCATGGACGCCCGGTCGCCGTCATTGTACTCCACCGCGATGATCGTCCCCTCGCCGGCACTCATAGCCGCTTCCACAGCGATGCTTTCGCCGGAAATAATGCAGATCGTATCATGGGAGCGCACCCGCAGCATGCTCATCATGGCCGCCCGGATCTCATGGGCCACATAGCGCACGGAACCCTTGGAAAAGCGCTGGTTCTGCAGGCCGATCTTATAAGCGCTGTCCGCCTGGGGATTTTCGATCAGCATGGCGCAGGGCCCCGTGATCCCACGGTCGATCAACTCGCTCACCTGGCAGACGGCCGCATCCCCCTCCGGGTCCACGCCCTCTTTCAGCCAGATGCGGCATTCGCCTAGCCCCGCGTTCCACATATCGTAAAACAAGGAGGGATAGCCCGCATCGGCAAACACCAGGACCCAGCGATTGGCCTCCACTGCGGGGATCACATTTTTATTCTTAACGCTGACGTCCATCAGCTTCGTGGTTTCCACATCCAGCTCCGTTCGGTCGGAAAAATACTTCATCCAGTTGAGAATCCGGTCGTTGGTAAACACAGATGTCTGCTCGCTCATAATAAAATCCCTCCATTGTGGCTTGATGGATTTATCATAGCACACAATGGAGGGATTTTGAATAGAGAATTTGATTTTTCTTCCCGGCTACGCCGTTCAAGCCCGCTCTCCGACCTGCCGCTTCGGCGCGGCGACAACGCCCGCCCGCAGCGCCAGCAGGCCGAACAGTGCCGCCCAGGAAAAGTGCCGCCTTTGCCCGTTCATCCTATCACTCCAAATTCAGGCGGCGCCGCATCATAAACTCGCAGATCAGGAAAAAGACAGCGCACAGCACCAGGTGCATGCCAATGCCGCACCAGATCATCAGCTGCGAAGCTTCCACTACACCCAGCCCCGCCAGGAACGCACTGAACTGTTCCAGCAAGGGCGCCGGGAACAGGCCCACGCTGGAGATCAACATCAAAAACGCCACATTGAACACCATATCGATCCCGAAATAAACAACCACAGACAGCAGGATGCGGTGCTTATTGGCCTGATGGCCGATCATAATGGCCGCATAGATCTGCAGCACCGAGGCCGCAACCATCGCCACTCCCAGCAAAACCAGTTCCAGCAGAATCACAATCAGCGACAGGCCGTATTCCCGCTGAAACGCCGCCAGCAGCTCTCCAAATTCCTGCAGAATGGCCACGAATGCCTCGCCGGTCATGGCCAGCACCATAACCGACAGCACGATCACCACGCCGCTGAGCAGCGTCCAAACCACCGCCGCAATCAGCTTGCTGGCGATCTGCTGCCAGGCATGTACCGGCAGGGTATGCATCAGATACCCCTCGCTGCCAATCAGATTTTTCCAGAAGCGCTGCAGGATCAGCACAAAGGTCAGCACACAGACTGCGGCGATCATCAGGAAATAGAAGCTGGTGCTCACCATGGTCAGGATCTCCGTTGCATTGAAGAAAGAGGTGCCGTTCTGCAGGTTCTGCGTGTAAGCAATATCTCCGAAGATCCGCATCAGCAGGGCTGCTGCCAGCACGCCGATGTAGCAAAGCCCAAAAACCCGGGCCGTGGACATAAATTCATATTTCAACAATTTCCTCAGCATCTGAATACCTCCCGGAACAAGTCATCCACACTCTTGCCGTCCTCCTCGCGAATGGCGTCCACGCTCTTGTGGAGCATCACCTGGCCATCCCGCAGGAACACGGCTTCATCCAGAATCTGCTCGATATCACCGATCAGATGGGTGCAGATCAGCACCGCAGCCGTTTCATTGTAGTTACCGATGATCGTGTTCAAAATATAATCCCGGGCCGCGGGATCCACGCCGCCGATGGGTTCGTCAAGCATATAAAGCTCGGCCCGGCGGCTCATGGCCAGAATCAGCTGCACCTTTTCCTTGGTACCCTTAGACAGGGTTTTCAGCCGCTCTGTGCCGGAAATCTTCAAGTCATTCAGCATGGCGTGGGCTTTGCCCGCATCAAAATCCTGATAAAAATCGGCAAACATGGCCACCAGCTCATTCACTTTCATCCAATCGGGCAAATAGTTGGCGTCCGGCAAATAGGAAACCCGTTTTTTGCTCTCCACTCCCGGCGCATAACCGTCGATCAGGATTTTTCCCTGATTGGGGATCAGCAAACCATTCACCAATTTCATCAGCGTGGTCTTTCCGCTGCCGTTGGGGCCCAGAAGGCCCACGATCCGGCCGCCCTGCACCTGCAGATTCAGATCCCGGAGCACCTGCTTTCCGCCGTAGCTTTTCCAAATGTTTTCACAACGCAACACATCAGCCATTTCGATTCTCTCCCTCCGTTGTTTCATAGATCCATAGCAACATATCTTCGCACACATCTGCCAGCCGCCGCAATCCGCAGCACAGCAGGGTCAGCCCCCGCTCCACCACACTGCAGGGCACCGCAGTCATCGCCGCATTACTCATGGGAACGGGCCGCCTCCATTCCTTCCCGGATCAGATTCAGCAGTTCCTGCTGGCCAAAGCCCAGCACGGACATATCCCGCACAAATGCCTCGATTTTTTCCCGGGCCAGGGCCCGCCGCACCTCGGCAATCAGCGCCCGATCCTCTGTCACAAAACGCCCGCTGGTGCGCTCAGACCGCAGCAGCCCGCTTTGCTCCAGCTCCGCCAAAGCCCGCTGCATCGTATTGGGATTCACTGCGGCCTCCGCCGCCAGATCCCGCACCGAGTCGATCTTGGCACCCGGCGGATAAACGCCGGATACGATGCGGCTTTGCAGTTCTTCCACCAGCTGCAAATAAATCGGCCGGTTTTTATCTAATGTCCATCCCATGATCGCGCCTCCTGTTTCATTATGTATCCTCCTGTCCATGCATGTTCGTGATCAAAGCCAGGGCATGGCATATCCAAAGGCCCACAGCCCCGCGCTCAGCACCAGCGCCAGGGCAAGCACCGCCCCCAGCAGGGCAGCCATCGCTTCTTTCTGCCGCATTTCGCTCACTTCCGATCCTCTTGGACTGTACTTCTGTACTAAGCAATTAATACAATAATACATTCATACAGTTTTGTCAACTCCTTTTTCAAAAAAACATTGATTTTCCCCGGCATAACGAAAAGAAGAGACGCCTTTCCGGCGTCTCTCCCCAATATCTCTTCCTGTGTAATTGTAATTCAGATGGAAATGGAGCGCTCCGCCTGATACAGTTCTTCGTCCAGGGGTTTCTTCATTTCCAAGGCTTCTTCAATATCGATGTCCACAATTTTCCCCTGCTGCATGGCAACGATGCACTTTTCCTTCCCCTCCATCAGGGCATGCACCGCATAATTGCCCATGCGGGTGGCTGTAATCCGATCATGGGCAGAGGGCGCGCCGCCCCGCTGGATATGCCCCAGAATGGTAACGCGGGTGTCCATCCCCGTCTCCTCCTGCACCCGATCCGCCACCTCCTGGGTCGTCATGGAATAGCCTTCGGCTACAATGATAATATGGTGGTGGCGGCTGTTGATCCGGGCCTGGCGGATCTTTTCGATCACGTCCGTTTCAAAATTTCCCTCGTGCTCCGGCACCAGCACCGCCGCCGCGCCGACGGCACAGCCCACATTCAGCGCCAGATGTCCCGCCCGGCGGCCCATGACCTCCACCACGGAGATCCGCTCGTGGGACTGCATGGTATCCCGCAGTTTGTCAATACACTGGATGGCCGTGTTGCAGGCCGTATCAAACCCGATGGTATACTCGGTGCAGCCGATGTCATTGTCAATCGTGCCGGGGATGCCGATGCAGGGCACACCCAGGCGCGCCAGCGACAGGGCGCCGCGATAGGTTCCGTCACCGCCGCAGCAGATCAGGCCATCGATGCCAAGATACTTGCAGTTATCCGCCGCACGCGCCTGTCCGGCCTCGGTCATCATTTCGTTGCAGCGCGCCGTATACAGCACCGTGCCGCCCCGCTGCAGGAGTCCGTCCACACTGCGGGCCGTCATTTTCCGAAAATCGTTGTTAATCAAGCCGCTGTAGCCCCGGTTGATGCCCAGCACCTCAATGCCGTTGGCACAGGCCGTACGCACTACCGCGCGCACCGCGGCGTTCATCCCCGGCGCATCTCCGCCGGAAGTCAGCACAGCGATCCTTCTGATTTCTTTTTCAGCCATTTGAATTCCTCCCAATTTCAAGAGGGGAAATCCCCCTCTTGCTGCTTTTCTGTTCAAACGCATTCTATTTATATTTATACTCGAAAACAAACCGCCTTTCAAGCAAAAAAACGAAAGCCCCCTTGACTTTCTCCCCATTCCGGCGCAAACTGTAGAGCATCAAGAAACAAAAGGAGCGCTCCGCCATGGCTGAAATTGAAATCAACAACAGCGAACTCTTTCACCAGTTTTTGGAAAAACATCTGAAGGCCGCCACCTACGACGGCGACGCCTACCTGGAAAAACTGATCATCCATTGGGGCGAAACCGGCGAAAAGTACTTCACCCTGCCCGCCGAAGAAACAGTATCCGGCCAGGAAGAAACCATCGCTTTCTCCGCCAAAACCCGCTACTATATCCGGGAAGGCGGCAAAGAGATCCCCATTGACGACCTGAGCGAAGGCTATGATGTTTACCGCCCTGTGCTTGAATTCACTTCTGCCGAAGCCGTGATCCCCGAAACCCTCGCGCCCCCGGCCACGCTCAATCCCATTGCCCTGCTGCGCCACAAATCGGGCCGAACCCTTAAGGCTGTTTGTGCCGCATCCGGCCTCAGCCCCGAAACCCTGCTGGAATACGAAAAGCCCGGATTCAACGTGGGGCAGCTGCCCCTGGCCACCGCCGCCGCCATTGCAAAAGCCCTGGGCGTTCACGCCGAAGCCCTGCTCTCCTGCGGCCCTGCCATGCCCAGCAACCGCTGAATTTTTTATTTTATACTTTTGTCATACTTTTTTGAGGATTTTGTCATAGTTGCCCGCTATACTGTCATTGTTGTCAGAAGACATTTTTCATCCTCTGAAATTTTCTCCAAAAAGTCTCCGGGCGGAGCGCGCTTGCGCTCCGCCCGGGGGCTTTTCTATGCCAATGCAGGGCGCCGCACCCCATTCAGGCCAGCACACCCAGATGTTCCAGCAGGATCTTTGTGCCGATCAGGATCAAAATAACGCCGCCCAGCAGTTCCGCCTTGACCCGGTACCGGGCCCCAAACAGGTTTCCGATCTTCACGCCCGCAGCGCCAAAGCAAAAGGTGGTCGCCCCGATCAGCAGCACCGCAGGCAGCACAGGCGTTTTCAAAAAAGCGAAGGAGATACCAACCGCCAGGGCATCAATGCTCGTTGCCACTGCCAGGGGCAGCATGGCGCCCATGGAAAAATCTTCATTCTGCTGATTCTCCTCCGCCCCGCCGCGCAGCGCCTCGCGCACCATATTGCCGCCGATCAAGGCCAGCAGGCCAAAGGCGATCCAATGGTCATAGGCCTCGATCACATCCGCAAATCCAGTGCCCAATCCATAGCCCACCAAGGGCATCAGCGCCTGAAACGCGCCGAAATAGAGTCCTGCCAAAGCCATATGCCGCAGCTGCAGCCGCTGCACCGACAGCCCCTTGCAAATCGAAACCGCAAAGGCATCCATGGAAAGCCCCACGGCAATTAAAAACAGCTCCACAATTCCCATATCCGCGCTCCTTTGTCTGCATCCCCCGGTCTGTCCGCCCGCAAAAAAGCACATGCAGCGACATTCCCTGCATGTGCATCACAGCCTTCTCTTTTAACATATTTACCATACCACAATCCCGCGGCGCTGTCAACGAAGGGCACCGCTCTTTTGGCAAGGCGCACAAATTTACCGAAAGATTTCCGTTCCCCGCGCCGAATTTCTCTACTGGACGCAGCCCTTCCACAGTGATAGAATAAAGGAGAACAAATACCCCCTGTTGCCAAAGGGGTCAAATCATCACTCAAGGAGGCTTTTTCCATGACAGAAAAAAATGTAACGATCTCTATCCCCGAGGGGCTGACTGCCAAAAATATCACCACCATGATCGAAAAGGCAAATGAATTCCCCTGCTCCATCGTCATCGAGAGTAAGGAGCGCCGGGTCAACGGGAAAAGCCTGCTGGGCGTACTGTCCCTGGAGCTGCGGTGCGGCGACGCCATCCTGCTCAGCGCCAGCGGCGATCAGGAGGCCGACGCGGTAGACACTTTGGCCGCCATGCTGTAATACCACTCACTGTACCGCAGGCATCCGCCTTTGCAGATGCCTGCGGTTATGTTTTTCAGAAGGGAGTTTTTTCATGATCCAGGACATTGCGCCGGACCGCTTTTCCGTTTCCTATGACCTGCGCCTCCCCGCCGCCGGCAGCTTGATCTGCGCCTTTCAGGGCCCCCGGGTTCTTAGCGCCGCCGGCAGCCCCGGCGTTCTGGCCCTGCCGCGATTCTGCGAACTGACAGCAGCAGAAAAAGACTGCCTGTTCCTGTTTTCGATTTCCGGCCAAGATTACTTTTGGTACCGGAAGGAACTGCGCCCCTGCGGCGGCGATTACGCCTGGGTCTCCCTGCGCAAAGCCATGACCGCCGTCCCCCAGCGGGATGTGTTCGCCGCCCTCACCGCCCGACATCTGGCCCAATGGTACGGAACCAACCGCTTCTGCGGCCGCTGCGGCCACCCCACGACCCGCGACCGGCAGGAGCGGGCGCTGCGGTGTCCTGCCTGCGGTCAGCTGGTCTATCCCCGGATCAACCCCGCCATCATCGTCGCCCTAACCGACGGCGACCGCCTTCTTGTGACCAAATACGCCGCCAGCCACGGCCCCACCCGCTTTTATGCCCTGATCGCCGGTTTCTGCGAGATCGGCGAAACCGCCGAGGACACCGTGCGCCGGGAGGTGTGGGAAGAAGTGGGGCTGCGGGTGAAAAATATCCGTTATTACGGCAGCCAGCCCTGGGGGATCGACGGAAATCTGTCTTTGGGTTTTTTTGCTGAACTGGATGGCAGCGACCAAATCCGATTGGAACAAAATGAATTGTCGCAAGCCCTGTGGGTCTCCCGCAGCGAAGTGCCCCAACGGGGCAACACCCTGGCGCTGACCTCCGAAATGATGGAGGCGTTCCGCCTGGGCCGGATGTGACGCCCGCATAAATCAAACCGGCGCGATCCCCAAACAGGGATCACGCCGGTTTATTCTGATTCTTTCCGCCCCGCAGTACTGGGCAGCCCCAATCCTTCCCGGTATTTCGCCACCGTGCGCCGGGCCACCTGCGCCCCCTCCGCCGCCAGGCGCTCGGTCAATTTCTGGTCGCTCAGCGGCCGCCGCTTGTCTTCGCTGTGAATCAGCTCGGCAATCCGCCGCCGCACCCGTTGGGCCGACCACTCCCCATCGCTGCCCAATCCCCGGGAGAATAAGCTGCGCACCGCAAAGGTGCCGAATTTGCACTGTATATATTTCCCCCGCAGCGCCCGGCTGATGGTGGACGGATGCAGTTCCAGATGCCCGGCCATACTCATCAGCGTCATAGGCTGCAGATACTGCGCCCCCGTTTCAAAAAAGCCGTGCTGCACCCGCAGGATCTCCCCGCCGCAGCGCAGCAATGTTTCGTGCCGCCGCCGCAGGCACTCCATCACCCACTGGGCATGGCGGATCTTTTTCTGCAAATAATCTTTCAATTCCTCGTCCGCCGTATCCTGCAGCATGCGGGCGTAGTAATCGCTCAGCGTCAGCTGAGGCAGATAGTATTCATTGACCAGCACCCGCAGTTCGTTTCCGTCCTCCACAACAAACAGATCCGGACGCACATATTCCGCCGGTTTCTCTTCATAAAAGGCGCTGCCCGGCCGGGGATTGAGCAGCCGGATCTCCTGCACCGCTGCGCCAATTTCTTTCCGGCTGAGGCCCAGTTTTTTTGCAATGCCTTCATACTGTTTTTTCCCCAGTTCCACCAGGCATTGATCCACGATCTGCCAGGCGGCCCCGCCTCGTTTTCCGATGCGCTCCAGCTGCAGCAGCAGGCATTCCCGCAGATCCCGGCCGGCCACACCCGCCGGTTCCAACCGCTGCAGTTCCTCCAACGCCCGGCTGACCAGTTCTGCCGGCACCCCCATCTCCCGCACCGCTTCCAGATCTTCCTCGGCGAGATAGCCATCTTCCGTCAGATTTGCCGCCAGATATTCCGCCACTGCCAGCACCTGTTTCGGCAGTTTCTGCCGCTCCAACTGATCGCGCAAAAAGGCCTCCAGGCTTTCCGTTTCCCGATCCCGCCGTCCGCCGAAGGGATCGGCGCGTTCCATCTCTTCTCCGCCGCCGGTAATCCAGGGCTGCTGCCTTTGCAAATCAGCATATTCGCGCCGGAGCGCCGCCGCATCCTCCAGTTCCAGCACCGGATTCTCCATGGACGCATTCTGCAAATACTCCAGCAGTTCCTGAGAGGTCATTTGCAGCATCTCCATAGATTGCAGCAGCTGCGCTGACAAATTGAGCTGCTGCTTCAGCTTCATATCCATTCTGATTTTCTTGTGGTGCTCCATGCTCCCCCTCCTCCTTCGCGCTTTGCTCCCATTATACCAGTTTTTTCGCTGCCCGCACTCCAAATTCGTCCAAATTTTCTTGTATAGGTTTTACAATAATGCGCCAAAGAGGCCATATGCACAAGAACCGGCTCCATCCAAGGATTTTGGATGGAGCCGGGTTTGTTTACCACAGCAGGGTATCCATTTCCCGCGCGTTGCGGGCGCTGAAATCAAAGCGAAGCTGATCGCTGTCCCGATCCCGGGAAAAAACTTCCCACACTAAGCTGCTCAGCTCCCGCCAAGCAGGATAAGTATTCAAATCCTGCAGCGCATCGGTCATCGCCTGGTAATACCAGCCCTGATCCGCCTTGTGTGGATTATTAAAGCGCTCCCACACCTGTTCGCCCAACAGGTCATACTCCCTCTGCAAAGCGCGGATATTGGACAGCTTATCTCCCAACACGATCATTTTCACTTCCAACCGCCGCTCTGCCAGCAACTGATCCACGCTTTCCTGTTTGCGAAACCGCCAGGTTTCCGCTGCCGGCTGCTCCGGCCGCTTATTTTCCGTCACAGCCAATACTAATTCCGTCACATGGCCGCCCACGGTTTGCCTCAATATTTCTTCCGTCAGCGCCGTATCCTCCAGCACATCATGCAGCACAGCGGCAGCCAATACATCTTCATCCTCCGTCATGGTGGCCACAATCTCCACAGTTTCCATCGCGTGTAAAATATACGGAAGATTCGTGCCTTTCCGGCGGGCGCCATCGTGAGCCTCTGCCGCCAATCTGGTCGCCTGGCACAGCAGGCTGCTCAAAAACTCCATCTTCTCTTTTCCTCCCCCTCATGCATTTCCGACCCATTGTAGCACAAAAAAGCCGGAAGGGAAAGAGGAACTGCCCCCTTTCACCAGTCGTTGACAGCTGGTGAAAAACGCGGTATATTTGTATCAGTTCCGCCAAAACATCTAACTAATCAACACATTTTTCAATAAATCCATCACTTTTTCTAATATCATTGTATTTCACTGTAAGAAGGAACAGTTCTCACTATGCACGACTCTTTAGGGCGAAAAATCGAATATCTGCGTATTTCGGTCACGGATCGCTGTAACCTGCGCTGCATTTATTGCATGCCGGAAAACGGAGTGGATTGGGTCTCCCACGACGAAATCCTCACTTTTGAAGAGATCACCCGC
>CALDMR010000059.1 GCA_937915065.1 uncultured Clostridia bacterium | reverse complement strand
CAGAAGCGATCCCCGCCCCCGCCAGGTAGACATCCAGGTAGACACGGTAGACACATCTTGGAAGTTTTTGGAATTTTGTTCATGGACAGGCCGTGCTTATAAGATCATTTTCATACCATGGGCCGCCGGAGCATCAGAAAAAGCCCCCGAAAGCATATTGCTTTCGGGGGCTTTGCTTATTAATGCGATATCAAGCTCAGTCTTCCTTCGCCCGCTTCTTCAGCTGTACATAGCGGTTTCTTGCCTGCTTTTCTGCCACAGACATCAGTTCCTTCGCCTGCTCAGGGAAGGTGATGGTCAGGGAAGAGTAGCGGTGCTCACCCATGATAAAGCTGCGGTAGCTTTCATTGGGCTCCTTGCTGTCGAGCTGGAAGGGGTTGTTATCCCGGCGCGGATCGTAGCGGAACAGATGCCAGTAACCGGACTTGACGGCTTTTTCCATCTCCGTCATGGACTTGTTCATGCCCGCCTTGATACCATGGTTGATGCAGGGCGCATAGGCGATGATCAGGGACGGGCCGTCGTAAGCCTCAGCCTCGCGGAAGGCCTTCATGCACTGCTCATAGTCGGCGCCCATGGCCACCTGGGCCACATACACATACCCGTAAGCCATGGCGATAGAGGCCAGATCCTTTTTCTTCATGATCTTGCCGGCCGCAGCAAACTGAGCAGTTGCCGCCGTGGGCGTGGCCTTAGATGCCTGGCCGCCGGTGTTGGAATACACTTCGGTATCAAACACCAGTACATTCACATTCAGGCCAGAAGCCAACACATGATCCAGGCCGCCGTAACCGATATCATAGGCCCAGCCATCGCCGCCGAAGATCCAAACGGACTTATACGCCAGCATATCCTGATTCTCCAGGATATACTTGCAGTGCTCTGCCAGGGTGGGATCGGTATTCTTCTCGCACTTGGCCACCAACTTGTCGCCCAACTCGCGGGATGCCTCATAGTCATCGCGCTCAGCCAGCCAACGGTTGGCGATCTCGGCGAAGGACATATTCTTGGCCAGTTCGGTGATCACGCTGTGCAGCTTAGCCCGACGCTGACGGACGGCCAGCTTCATGCCGTAACCAAACTCGGCGTTATCTTCAAACAGGGAGTTTTCCCAAGCAGGGCCGCGGCCCTTGTCATTGACGGTATAGGGGGTGCTGGGTGCGCTGCCGCCCCAGATGGAGGAGCAGCCCGTGGCGTTGGCAATATACATATGGTCGCCGAACATCTGCGTGACCAGCTTGGCATAGGGCGTTTCGCCGCAGCCGCCGCAGGCGCCGGAGAACTCCAGCAGCGGACGATGGAACTGGGCCTCGCGGGTCAGATTATCCGGGAACTGCAGGTGCTTGTCGGTGAACTTCTTCAGGGCGTAATCGTAAACCTCCTGCTGCTCGGTCTGCTCCTCGTAAGGCATCATGTCCAGCGCCTTGTTCTTGGCAGGGCAGACATTGGAGCAGGAACCACAACCCGTGCAGTCCACAGGGGAAACGGTAATGGCAAACTTGTACTGATCCATGCCCTTGCCGATCATGGGCGTGGATTTGGTCTTTTCCGGAGCGCCTGCCAGTTCCTCCGCCGTGACGGCATAGGAGCGCAGCACGCCGTGGGGGCAAACCATCACGCACTTGTTGCACTGGATGCAGTGGCGGGGCACCCAGGCGGGCACGTCAACGGCGATGCCGCGGCGCTCAAACTGGGAAGTACCCTGGGGCAGCGTACCGCCGGGGCAAACTTCCTTCATCACGGAAACCGGGATGGAGTCGCCGCGCATGGCGTTGGCGGGGATCATAACCTTTTCCACAAAAGCCGCCAGCTCGGGCCGGTCGGTATCGATCTTGGCCTTTGCCTTCTTGTCCTTGGCGTTCTTCCACTCCTCGGGGATCTCGATCTTCCGCAAAGAGGTCAAGCCCGCATCAATGGCTTCACAGTTCATATTGACAACAGCTTCGCCCTTATGGCCGTAACTCTGCACCACGGCATTCTTCATATACTCCACGGCTTCGTCGATGGGGATTACATTGGCCAGCTTGAAGAAGGCTGCCTGGAGCACCATGTTGGTGCGCTCGCCCAGGCCGATATCGCGGGCCAGCTTGATCGCGTCGCAGGTATAGAATTCAATCTTATTCTTCGCCAGATACCGCTTCACAGAGGCGGGCAAGTGGTTTTCCAGCTCCTCAGGCATCCAGTCGCAGTTGAGGAGGAATGTGCCGCCCTTTTTAATATCCTGTACAATGTCGTACTTTTCAATATAAGCAGGGCAGTGGCAGGCCACAAAGTCTGCCTGGGTAACATAATAGGTAGACTTGATGGGCTCCGTTCCGAAACGCAGATGGGAAATCGTCACGCCGCCGGATTTTTTAGAGTCGTACTGGAAATAGGCCTGCACGTTCAGATCCGTATGGTCGCCGATGATCTTGATGGAGTTCTTGTTGGCGCCGACGGTACCGTCGCTGCCCAGGCCCCAGAATTTGCAGGCGATGGTGCCCTTGACCGACACATCCGGCTCTTCCTCAATGGGCAGAGACAGATTGGTCACATCGTCGTTGATATTGATGGTGAAGCCGTTGATGGGCGTTTTGGCGTTGGCATTCTTGAAGGCTGCCAGGATGCCGCCGGGCGTGGTGTCCTTGCTGCCCAGGCCATAACGACCGCCCACGACCTGCACATCGTTGAAAGCGCTGCCCTTCAGGGCGCGCACCACATCCAGATACAGCGGCTCGCCGGGAGCGCCGGGCTCCTTGCAGCGATCCAGCACCACGATGCTCTTGCAGCCCTCGGGGATCTGGGACAGGAAGTGGGAAATAGAGAAGGGACGGTACAGGCGCACCTTGATCAGGCCCACCTTGTTGGTGGCGGTGTTGTCGTTGATATAATCCACCACTTCTTCCGCCGCGTCACACACGGATCCCATGGCGATCATTACAGTCTTTGCCTTGGGAGAACCGTAGTAATCAAACAGATGGTAGCGGCTGCCGATCTTCTTATTGACCTCGTCCATGGTTTCCTGCACGATGCCGGGCAGGGCGTCGTAATAGCTGTTGGCCGCTTCCCGAGCCTGGAAGAAGATGTCGGGGTTCTGGGCGCTGCCGCGCAGCACGGGATGGTCGGGGTTCAGGGACTTGGCGCGGAAACGCTTGACCAGCGCCGGATCCAGCAGATCGTTCAGATCCTTATAGTCCCAGGTAGCCACTTTGCGGATCTCGTGGGAAGTGCGGAAACCGTCGAAGAAGTGCAGGAAGGGGATCTCGCTCTTCAGCGTAGCCAGATGGGCCACAGCTGCCAGATCCATGACTTCCTGGGCGTTGTTGGAGCACAGCATGGCATAGCCCGTCTGGCGGCAGGCCATCACGTCGGTATGGTCGCCGAAAATGGACAGGGCGTGGGTTGCCAGAGCGCGGGCAGATACATGGATCACGCTGGGCAGCTGGCTGCCGGCGATCTTATACATATTGGGGATCATCAGCAGCAGGCCCTGGGACGCCGTGAAGGTAGTGGTCAGGGCGCCGGCGGTCAGGGAGCCGTGGACCGCGCCGGCAGCGCCGCCCTCAGACTGCATTTCCGCAACGCGCACCGTCTGGCCAAACAGGTTTTTTCTGCCGTTGGCAGCCCATTTATCCACACACTCCGCCATAACAGACGAAGGGGTGATCGGGTAAATGGCCGCGACCTCGGTAAACGCATAGGCCACATGGGCAGCAGCTGTATTGCCATCCATGGTTTTCATCGCACGATTGATCAAATGACTCATCCTCTCCTTGTAAAATAAGTGCTGATATCTCACTTTAACCTATTATCTTACTAATGGTTACAATACCATAAAAACAACCAGGTGTCTATGCTTAATTTCCATTTTTTTGGCACGGAAGACAAGTTTTTTGGTGAGAATGTCAAATTTTTATCAATCTGTCTGTCAACCGGAGACAGCCTCCCCGCTTCCGCCGTGGCCGGGCAGATACGGTCTGTTCCCAAGGCGCGAAAAAGCTCCGCCTCCGGATCGGCGGAGCCTTTTGCCCTTTCCTTTATTCAGCTTATGAGTCCGGTCAGCAAAATTTCCAGTTCCTCAATATTGATGCCGCGCGCATCGATTTCATACTGAATCGCGCCATGGGAAAACTGCGCCGCCAGCTCTCCCTGCAGGTCATAAACGAAAACAGATACACCCTTCACCTCCGACGCCTTCGGATGCCGGCAGACAACGAACGCATCCTTCAGGGGCCCTTC
The DNA here is from genome assembly GCA_937915065.1 of uncultured Clostridia bacterium. GTDB lineage: Bacteria > Bacillota > Clostridia > Oscillospirales > Oscillospiraceae > Pseudoscillospira. The sequence goes on along the minus strand of CALDMR010000059.1, from coordinate 10,554 downwards.
ACCGGCACAGAGGGTGATCATAACACGCCCCTCCCCTGCCGTCACATATTCAAAAACATAATCATGGGGGACATAGGCTCTGCTCCCGGGCGTAACCGGAACATCGATGGAATAAAACGCCGTCTGCTGGTAGGAGGGGGGCAATTTCCGCAATGCTTTCGGTGTACCAATAGCGGCTGACAAACAAACTCCGTTTCTTCGGCGAAAGCCCCGCCAGGAACCCATTGATCGCCCGAACAAGCTCCCTCCGCTCCAGCTCCTGCTCCACCGTATCCGTACCGGATACCAATTCAGACAACTCATCCAAAACCGCCGTCACAGCGCCGCCGCCCCGTTTTTCGGCGGTATTCCGCTTATACCGGTTCAGTGCCAGATTCCGGACGAGCTTTCCGAGAAATGCAGCCAGATGGCCGGGCCTGTGCGTCGGCATGGCATTCCATGCGGCCAGATAAGCATCATTGACGCATTCCTCGGCGTCTTCCCGGTTCTCCAGAATATTCCCGGCAATGGCAGTACAGTAGCCGCCGTATTGCTCAGCCGTGGCGGGAATCGCCGCCTCGTCCCGATCCCAGTAGAGCCGGATGATCTGAAGATCTTCCATTCGTTTTCACCCCGCTTCTCAATTTGTCCTTTCACTTATATACACAACTTTCGGTCTCGGATCTCACACTTTTTCCAATTCTTTTTTCATTTTTCCCTAAGGCCGGCGGCAAAATGGGCGATCAGAAAAGGAACCTTGCGGCGGAGCCCAGATTGTTGTAGAATACATTTAATATGTAAAGACATCATCCGCCGCAGCGGCGGTTGAAAAGGAGCTGTGCGCTATGGTTGTTTCCATCCGTTCCCTGGGCCTGTCCGGCATCGCCGGCTACGAAGTCGCCGTGGAATGCTTTCTTTCCGGCGGGCTGCCCGCTTTTGATGTGGTGGGCCTGCCCGACGCCGCCGTGCGGGAGTCCCGGGAGCGTGTGCGGGCGGCGGTGAAAAACTGCGGCGAAAAATTCCCCGTCAGCCGCGTCACCATCAACCTGGCCCCTGCCGACCAGAAAAAGGAAGGCACCGTCTACGATCTGCCCATTTTCCTGGGCATTATGACCGCCATGGAGGCCCTGAAACAACCGGCCGGGGATGCCGCTTTTCTGGGCGAGCTGTCCCTGACCGGCGCTTTGCGCCCGGTGCGCGGCGTGCTGCCCATGGCCATGGCCGCTGTGCGTGCCGGTATCAAAACCCTTTATGTCCCCGCCGAAAACGCCGCAGAAGCCACCCTGGCCGACGGCCTCACCGTATACGGCGTGCCGGATGTCATGGCCCTGGTGGCCCATCTGCGGGGCGAAACGCCCCTGTCCCCCGCCCCGGCCTGGGTGCCCCAGGAAGACACGGAGCACCTGCCCGATCTGAAAGATGTGATGGGCCAGGAAAACTGCCGCCGGGCCCTGGAAGTGGCGGCAGCGGGCGGCCATAACCTGCTGTTCATCGGCAGCCCCGGCGCCGGCAAATCCATGCTGGCCCGGCGCCTGCCCTCTATTTTGCCGGATCTCACCCGCCGGGAAGCCCTGGAAGCCACAGAGATCTATTCCGTGGCCGGTATGACCGACAGCCGCCATCCCCTGCTGACCCACCGCCCCTTCCGCTCCCCCCACCACACGGTGTCGGCGGTGGCGCTGGCCGGCGGCGGCTCCACGCCCCACCCCGGCGAAATTTCCCTGGCGCACAACGGCGTGCTGTTCCTGGACGAGCTGCCGGAATTCCAGAAAGAGGCGCTGGAAGCCCTGCGCCAGCCCTTGGAAGACGGCGAGGTGACCATCACCCGGGCCGCCGGCACCCTGCGCCTGCCCAGCCGCTTCATGCTGGTATGCGCCATGAATCCCTGCCGCTGCGGGTGGTATGGCCATCCCTCCGGCCGCTGCACCTGTTCCGACGCCGCCGTGCAGAAATATGTCTCCCGGATCTCCGGGCCGCTGCTGGATCGCATCGACCTCCATGTGCGCGTACCCAGCGTGGAATACAGCGCCATGCGCCGCAAAAGCACCCCCGAAGACAGCGCCACGGTCCGCGCCCGGGTCAATGCTGCCCGAGCCATCCAGCAAAAGCGCTTCGAGGGCACCGGCGTAGCCTGCAACGCCTATATGACGCCCGCCATGCTGGCGGAATGCTGCGCCCTGGACAGCGCCGGCGAGCGGCTGATGAAAAACGCCTTTGAAACCATGGGCCTCACCGCCCGTTCCCACGACCGGATCCTCCGCGTGGGCCGCACCATCGCCGACCTGGACGGCGCGGAGCACATCGAACCCGCCCACCTGGCCGAGGCCATCCAATACCGCAATACCGACATTTTGAAAGGATAATCTCCCCTGCGCCCCGGGCGCAGCCGCTTTGATGAGATCATAACCGATTTGGAAGGAGAACTGATTATGTCCGAAGAACGCAAAGAAGCCTCCGCAGCAGCGGAGCAATCCCTCTACCGCGCCATCTGCGGCGCCCTGCAAAACGACGGCATCCTGCCGCCCGACTTCTCCCTGCCCCGCCCCTCCCATCAAAACGCCGAAGGCCTGCGCTTTGCCGACGGCGCTTTCGACGGCATCAGCCTGTACCACATGGCCCCGGACCGCCGGGACATCAAATCTCTGACCGAGATCACCGGCCTGATCTCCGCCGGCTCCTATGACCAGGCCGCCGAATGCCTGCGGCTCTTCTTCTCGTCGGACGAGTATATCTGCATGCTGCCCATGATCGACGACTATCAGAAGTGGCTCTACGAAAACCGCGCCCAGATCGATCCCGACCGCATGCTGGAATTTGCCAGCCAGATCCTGATGGAAAGCCCGGACGCCGAAAGCATCAAGTTCGTGCTGTCCTATCTGGAGCTGCTGAAAACCGACCGGACACCCGCTCTGCGGAATCTGATCCGGGTGCTGGCCCTGAGCGACGAATTCACCCTGTTCTGCCTGTTCGTGATCGCCCGCTGGCCCGACGGGAACGATGTGATCTTCGACATTGCCCGCCATGTGTCCGGCTGGGGCCGTATCCACGCCGTGGAGCGCCTGGCGCCGGAAAACGCCGAGATCCGCCGCTGGCTGCTGACCGAGGGCTGGCAAAACACCGTAATGAGCGCCTACTCCGCCCTGACCTGCGTGGAAAAATCCGGCCTGGTAGAAAAGATCCAGTCCGGCGATCTCAGCGAAGATGAATTCACCGCCGCCGGCTGTCTGATCTCCGCCCTGCTGGGCGAAGCCCCCGTGGCCGGGATCGACGGCCTGGGCGACCAGGCAGCCCCCTTCCTGGCCGCCTATCTGTCCCTGGCCGAGCAGCGCGCCGCCGCCCCCTCGGACTATGAGGCCGCAGCCGCCCTGCGCAGCTACTATGCGGTGCAGGAAACCCCTCCCGCCGATTTGATCGCCCGGGCAGAAGCCATCCTGGCCCGCCGCGGCTAAGGGCTTTTTGAAAACGATTTACAGAAAGGGAATCCCAATTATGCAAGAACTGATCCTGCTCAAGCTGGGCGAGTTGGTGCTCAAGGGCCTGAACCGCCACGTCTTTGAGGAGCGGCTGTGCGGCAACATCCGCCGCCGCATCCGTAAATTCGGCAAATTCCAGATCACTTCCAAGCAGAGCACGATTTATATCGAGCCCCTGAACGACGAGGCCGATCTGGATGCCGCCTTTGACGCCTGCCGGTGCATTTTCGGCATTGTGGCCCTGTCCAAGGCCCACCCCTGCACCAAAGAGAAAGAAGCCATCCTGGCCGCCGCCAAAACCTATCTGAAGGACGAGCTGGAAGCTGCCGCCACCTTCAAGGTGGAGTCCAAGCGGGCCGACAAAACCTTCCCCATGACCTCCATCCAGCTCAGCCAGTATGTGGGCGGCGAGCTGGACGACGCCTTCCCCAACCTGACCGTGGACGTGCACCATCCGGAGCTGACGGTCCATGTGGAAGTGCGGGAAAAGGCCGCCTATGTCCACGGCAATCCCCAGCCCGGCGCCGGCGGCCTGCCCGTGTCCATCAACGGCGTGGGCGTGTCCCTGCTCTCCGGCGGCATCGATTCCCCCGTTTCCTCCTATATGATGGCCAAGCGGGGCCTGGCCCTGGACATGGTTCATTTCTTCTCCCCGCCCTATACCTCTGACCAGGCCAAGGAAAAGGTGATCGAGCTGGCCCAGCTGCTGACCCCCTACACCGGCCACACCATCCTCCACATCGTCCCCTTCACGGAGATCCAGGAGGAGATCCGCAAGCACTGCCCCGAGGAATATTTCACCCTGATCATGCGCCGCTTTATGATGCGCATTGCCAACCGGGTGGCCGAGCGCATCGGCGCGGGCTGCATCGTCACCGGCGAGTGCCTAGGCCAGGTGGCCAGCCAGACCATGGAGGCCATGCGATCCACCGAGGATGTGTGCAATTATCCTGTGTTCCGTCCCCTGGTGGGCATGGACAAGGAAGAGATCGTTTCCGTATCCCGCAAAATCGGCACCTTCGGCACCTCCATCCTGCCCTATGAGGACTGCTGCACCGTGTTCACGCCCCGCCATCCCAAAACCCACCCCAAGCTGGACGAAGTGCGTGAAGCAGAAGCCGCGCTGCCCATCAGCGAGCTGGTGGAGCGGGCCCTGGCCGGGGAAGAAAAGCTAAAGCTGAATTGGTAAACCACGGAAGGAGCGTTCTATGGCAAAGCAAAGCGTCTCCAAGCAGGCTGTGGCCGCTCTGCGGGCCGCAGGAAAAACCCTCTGCTCCGCCGAATCCTGTACCGGTGGACTGATCGCCAAAAAAGTGACCGACGTATCCGGCGCCTCCGCCGTGTTCCATGGCGGCGTGGTGTCCTATGTAAACGCCGTCAAGCAGGTGGTGTTGGGCGTCAGCCCCGCCGACCTGGCCCAATACGGCGCCGTGTCCGAACCCGTGGCCCGGCAGATGGCCGCCGGAGCACGGCTGCTGCTGCACACGGATCTGGCCATATCCGCCACCGGCGTGGCCGGGCCGGAGAAGGATGACCGGGGCAACGATGTGGGGTTGGTGTATCTTGCCCTGGCGGCGGAAGGGCAAACCTGGTGCTACCGCTGCCAGTTCCAGGGCAGCCGCGCCCAGATCCGCTCCGCCGCCACAGACTTTGCCCTCTCCCTGGTGCTTCGCTATCTTTCCGGCGAAGAAATGGCCGGAGGCGCCCTATGACGGCCTATACCCCGGCGGAATACGCCGCCCTGCTGGCCCGTCTCCGCACCCACAGCGATGAGGGTTACCGGAAATTCAACGAAAGCCTGATGCCCGGCACGGAAAATACCTACGGCGTCCGTGCCCCCGTGCTCCGCGTCTTGGCAAAGGAGCTGCTGCAAGGCGACTGGCCCGGTTTTCTCGCCATCGCCCGGGACGATTCCCACGAGGAATTGCTGCTCCAGGGTCTGGTGATCGCCGGAGCACGGTGTCCCCTGCCGAAGAAGCTGCCGCTGCTGCGCGCCTTCATCCCCAAACTCAACAACTGGGCTTTGTGCGATATGACCGCTGCCGCCTGCAAATGGAAACGCCAGGATTTGCCCCTTCTGTGGGACTTTTTCGTCCCCGATCTCCACAGTCCCCACGAATTCGAAGTGCGCTTCGCCGCGGTGCAGCTGATGGATTATTTCTGGGACGACGACTGGATTGGCCCCTCTCTGGAAGCCTACCGCACCGTAGAGCACACCGGGTATTATGTCACCATGGCCCTGGCCTGGGGGCTCAGCGTCTTCTTTGTCAAGCAGCGCGCCGCCACCCTGCCCCTGCTGGAGCAGCGCGTATTCCCCGCCGCGGTGCACAATAAAGCCATTCAAAAGTGCCGCGAAAGTCTCCGCGTCTCTCCGGAGGATAAAGCCTATCTGAATACTTTGAAGCTGTGAAAAAATCGCCCTCCGGTGGTTCCTGTTCCAGGAATACCGGAGGGCGGCTTTTTTATGTTCTTGGGATGGGGATTTTTCAGGGGCTGCCCCCGATGCCCCCTCTTTTTTCTTTGCTGGTGAGCGCACTTTGTTTTTGGTTTTATTGCCAAGTAGGCAATACCCTTTCAGCCGGGGCTGCGCGCCCCGGACGGGCGGCCCCTTTCTGATCGATCAGAAAGGGGCGAAAGAATCGCTTAGGGGACGGGCTGCCCGCCGTACTGCGGCTGCGCTGCGCTGCGCCTGGCCGGCGAAACGCCCTTACCCCTAAGAACCCCGGATAGTACGGGGGATGGAGGGGCTTTGCGATGGGCGGGGTACTTCTAATAGAGCCGTATCTCATCACAAATTGTGTCAAAAATTGGAGCATCTTTCGCACGCCTTTCCCCTCTTGCGCCGCTGACGCTCAGCGGGCAGTACCATGTGCCCTTTCTGCGCTGATCGGTTTTTTCGTGTTTGGTGCGGTGCTCTGCGGCCCTTTGGGCCGCATTCGGTCGGGGCGTGGGATGATTTTTTCGGCGGAGGTGGCGGAGTTTAGCGGGTATGGGCTTATTACAGAAAGTACGGGCGTTTCAATACGGCTCTCTGTGGCCCCTGAGCTGCATTCGGTGGGGTCTGAGTTGATTTTTTTCGATGGGCATTGCGGAATTGATTTGATGGGTTTTCTGGACGGCCGAAAGATTGTGTCGGGTTTTGTGCTTTGCGGCCCACTGGGCCGCATTCGATTGAAGCGTAGTTGACCTTTTTCGATTGTTTTATGCGGAAACTTTTCCTCACTATATCCCCGGGGAAGATCAAAGAAGGGGCCCGCAGGCCCCGTCTTTGGCGGTTCAAGGGGAAAGGAATCCAAGGGAAAGGGGCTGCGCCCGCAGGCGCGTTTCGGAGCGCAACCGAGCGAAGCGAGGCTCTTAGCGCGGAGATAAATCGCAATCCCCCTTCTCTTAAGTGTGTCTTTGGTTACTTTCTGCACAAGCAGAAAGTGACCGAGGTTCCAGGGCGAGAAGCCCTGGGGGATGGGGTCACCGCCCACGCAGCACCAAAAGCCAAAACCCAACCGCACCCCCCACAGAAAAAACAAAAAAGAAAATGGTTGCATAACTGCGTGCAACAAATCCCTTGCCCTACACCTATGTGTAGGGCAAAACTTTTGCTCCCACAAATCTTTTTGTAAGGAGTTTTGAATTTGACGAAAACAGGACATTATCAGCTTCCTCAATGGGAGAAAACGGATCGCGTGTTGAGGGAGGACTTCAATAAGGCCATGGCAAACATTGAGCAGGCAATCTATGCGGCAGGAGAAACCGCAAAAGCAGCTCCTGCCTGTGTTGCAGGCACCTATCTGGGAAACGATGGGGAAATATCCGTAGCGCTCGGATTTTGTCCCAGTTTTATGATGATTCTGCCCACCAATCGCACCACCAGCAGTTCCCAAGATATCATGGGAGTCATCGGCACAGACGGTATCATGCTGGCCACTTTGCGCTATGCATCCAATGGCTTGTTTACCGGCTGCCGCTTTACCAAAACAGGCTTTACCGTTGCCGCCCACTCCGGAATGACCACCAACGGCGTGACCTTTCGCTATGTTGCTTTTTATTAAAGCGCAAAAAACTCCCCCGCACTTTATCAGTGCGGGGGAGTTTTATCATGTCATGCTGAATTCTCTGACAGAGGATTATTTTGCAATGGATACCGTGTAAGTCATCCGAGTGCCATCAACCATCAGCGTAGCAGTCTTGGTGGTACCAGCAGTCAGGCCAGCGCCAGTACCCTGGCCGCCCCAAGCGGTATCAACAGCCTTTACCAGAGAGGTATTGGTCTGCTTACCATCCAGGAACCACTTGCTGCCAATATTGCCGCTGGTCTCATCCCACTCATAGGTGGTGTTGTCATCCTTTTTCGCACCATAGTCTGCATTGTTGCCAGCTGCAGTCACGTCATTGCCATCCACAGTAATCGTACCCTTGAATTTGTAGCCATCAGAGGGATTCTCGATTGCATCAGAAGACTTAGAAACAACGCTGGTCACAACGATGAAGTCAACTTCCTTATCAGAGCTGTCCACGATAGCGTCGAAGGTCACGATGTAGCCGGCCTTCTTGGCGCTCTGCATGGCGGACAGGGAAGTAACGGACTTGCTGTACTCAGCATCGGTGTCGTGGACATCCACGATCACAGCCTTAGCAGTATCGAAGTCCTTAATGTTCTCCTTATCGGCAGTCAGCAGATCGCCGTAGTAGCTGACATACTTAGCACCCATGACCTTGCCGGACACATTGGCGTCCTTGATGTCATAGTTGCCGTTGGCCAGTTCAGCATAGTTGTAGAACTCGCCATCGTTCAGGGTCTTCACAGTGCTGTCGTCCTTATCAACAACGATGGTAATTTCCTTGCCGTCCTTGTTGTAAACAGTGTACTGCTTACCGCCGGAGACATTGTTGAATGCGTCGTCAGCCACATAGATGTAATCACCGGAAACAGCTGCCGTGTAGGTAGCGCTGGAAATCACGACATAGTCAGCAACCTTGCTGCCGTTGGAATCGCTGCCGATCACATAAACCTGATCGTTTGCGGCTTCCTTGTAGGAAATGCTGCCAGTCTTAACGGTAACAACCACATCGCCAGCGTACTTCTCAACCACAACATACTGGGTGTTGCTGTTCAGATAATAACCGCCCACGCTCTTGGTGTCGTTCTTGATCTCCACATTGCTGCTGCCGGTAGCCAGGTCAGCGCTCACGGAGTAATCATCGTTGCTCCACTTGGTCAGCATCACATCGCTGGTCTTGCTGGTATCATAAGTAACTGCATGCTCTTCATCGGTGTAGAAGCCGGCAGTCAGGCTGTTCAGATAAGTTTCGATAGCACGCTTCTTTGTGCTTTCGGAATTCTTCGCCTCAGCAACCTTGATGTTGGTCACAGTGCCGTTCAGAGCCACAGCCTGAACATAGTATGCGTTGACCGTATCACCCTTGTTGTTCTCGGTTTCAGTCCAGTAAACATTGCTGCCGTGAACGTCTTCCAGGTAGAACACATCGCCGATGGCAGCAGTGCCTTCCAGGATCTCGGCCTTCAGCACATAGCCGTTCTTGTCCAGATACAGCTTATAGTTGCCTTCGTCGAAGTCCACTTTATTCTTGATCTCGTTGTTGTCGCTGTTGCTTGCGCCTGCAACCATGGTGTACTTGGTGCCGTTCATGGTGTAGGTGTAAACATTGTCCTTTTCGCTCTGTGCAGTGATAGCGCCCTTCACAGACTCGGTCACATAAGCGTTCAGGATATCGTTGCCGTCCATGGCCAGGGCCACAACAGCATCCTTGGTGAAGGTCTTTGCGCTATAGCCGGGGATCTCCGTATCGTTGAACTTGCCGGCATTCTCAAAGGTGATGTATGCGGACACGCCGTCCTCTGCATCAGAAGCCTTCACATCGGTGTCAACATCAGTGATAACGTCTGCGATGTAACGGGAAACAATGGTGTGGGTGATTGCCTTCTTGTCCACATAGAACTCGATCACATCGCCGATCTGATAGGCATCCAGAGTGCCGTTGTTCAGCTTCACGCCAGTGCCGGCGCCGGTCAGGTTCTTGTTAGCTTCCTCTGCCCAGTAGGCAGCGCCCTTGTTCATCTTATTCACAACGACAGTATAGTCAGCCTTGTCGGCATAAACCATATCATCGTCCCAATCCTTGTGGGTATAGGTGGTGGAAGGACGGCCAAAGCTGTCCACGCCATTTGCCACAGTGATATCAAACACATCAGCAATCAGCGCCTCGGAATAATCCTTATCCTTGCCGAGATACTGAACTTTGGGATTATTCTTAATAGCAACATACAGCAATGCATCGTTCAGATTATCAAAGGTAACCTTTTTGCCGTTGTCATCCACTGCGTACACATCTTCGGAAGTGGTGTACTTCACAGCGTTCAGAGCCATCTGGCAAGCCTGCTCACGGGTCATAACCTTGGACAGGGAGATGTCTTCCAGATTCTCATCCAGCTCTTCCTTGATAGCCAGCTTGGAAGTGTTGATGGCCCAGCTGGAGCCTTCCAGGCCGTTCTCAGCAGCGTCAAAGCCCAGGGCGCACAGCACCATCTTGGCAAACTCCAGACCGGTCAGCTCGCGGGTGGGAGCAAACTTGTTGCCGCCAACACCAGCCAGGATGCCCTCGTTGGTGCAGTAAGCGATAGCGCCTGCGCTCCAGCGGCCAGCGGCCACGTCGGCGTAGGGAGCCACAGTGGTGGTCAGCTTGTCAGCCTTTTCCTGGCCGACCAGCATGTAGGTGACGATCTTGGCAGCTTCTTCACGGGTCAGGGTGTCGTTGGGGGCGAACTTGTTGCCGTCCTTACCATTGAACACGCCTGCAGCGACCATGACATCCACTGCTTCGTCGTACTCGACCTTGTCGTAGTCGGCAAAGTCGTTTGCGTCCGCGGCGAAGGCGACGGTCATCAGGCTGAGAGCCATGGACAGTGCCAGCACCAGGGACAGAACCTTTTTCAGATTCTTCATTGGGTAGTTCCTCCTTTTTGGTTGTTTTGCACTTAAAAGTGATCTATTTTAGCAATTTAAGCGAGTTTTTATAACTTTTCGCCCACCATAATGGCCGCATAGCGTCCCTTATTTTATCAAGCGGAATCCCCCGAAACCCAGTC
>CALDMR010000058.1 GCA_937915065.1 uncultured Clostridia bacterium | reverse complement strand
GTGTCTAATACGGTGCTCTGCGGCCCTTTGGGCCGCATTCGATTGAAGCGTAGTTGATCTTTTTCGATTGTTTTTTGCGGAAAATCAAAGGCGGGGCCTTCAGGCCCCGCCTTTGGCGGTTTAGGGAGATGGGATTTTTAGGAGAAGGGGGCGCGGTTTTATGGGGCGGCAAACGGTACGGCGTGCCCCTGACTCCTTTTCGGGGCTCAGCCAGCGGCGCGGATATCCAGATCCGCTGCGGTCAGATCCTCCTTGTAGGGGTTGAAACTGGCGTTGAACAGCTCCAGACAGGCGGGCTCGTCCAACACATAGTAGGAACCGCCGTAAACGGTTTTGGCTTCGCCGGGCAGGGTGGTGAAGTGGATATTCTCCGGGCCGATCTCCAGGGCCTGATTGCCCAACCAGACCATTTCGCTCAGGGCCAAGTCGCTTTTGACATTGTCGAAGAAAATGCGGGCAAACTCGGGGATCTTGATCACGCTTTGCAGGCTGAACAGTTTATCGGCCACGGTTTTGAGGAAGGCCTGCTGGGTTTTGATGCGGTCCAGATCCTGCAGGGGATAGCCGCCGCCGTCGTTATTATGGCGGAAGCGCACCACTTCCATGGCCTCCTGGCCGTCCAGATGCTGCAGGCCTGCCTGGAAGTGAATGTGCAGATTCTGGGCGGGGTCGTCGTAATTCATATTGATGGGCACTTCAAAGTCCACGCCGTCGATGGCGTTGACCAAATCGATAAAGGCCTGCAGATCCACGGTGACATAAAAGTCCACGGGGAAGCCTGCGATCTTTTCCACTTGCTGCTGCACAGCCTCGATACCGCCGCGGTTATAGGCGCTGTTGATCTTTTTCACGGTCCAGTCTTCGTTGACCAGGGTGTCGCGGGGGATGCTGGCGATGTTGATGGATTTGCCCTCCGTATCCACGGCGGCCAGCATGATGGTATCGGAACCGCCGTTGCCGTCGTCCGTGCCGCAGACCAGCACGGTATAGAATCCGTCTTTACGGCCGGTGGAACTGTCGTCGGCGCTGTTCATGGGGTCTGCCGGGGGCGTTTCGATGTGAGGCTTCTGCATCAGCGCGCCGGACAGGGCGATGGTGCCCGCCAGCACAAATATAATAATCACCAACAGCAGCACAATGCGCCTCTGGCGGCGCAGGCGGCTGTTTCTCTTTTTTCTTTTTCTCTTGGCCATGGGTGGAAATCTCCTTGTGTGCTTGACATGATACAGTTGTTTATTATAGCGGATTCGGGCAAATGTGACAAGGTTCATTTTCAAAATCCATGCATCAGAATTGCATCCTGAAGCGGGGCAGGAACTTCTTGCATTTTTCCGGATTTGGGCTACAATATATATTGTATTGGTATGGACAAGACAATCCTGCCGTTTTCTGCGCAAAACCGGGCGCATGCCTTAAATTTGATAGAAGAAGGGTTATACCATGACAAAGATTGACATTATCTCCGGCTTCCTCGGCGCCGGCAAAACAACGCTGATCAAGAAACTGCTGGAAGAGGCTTATCGGGACGAACAGGTGGTGCTGATCGAAAACGAGTTCGGCGAGATCGGGATCGACGGCGGCTTTTTGAAGGACGCCGGGGTGGAGATCACGGAAATGAATTCCGGCTGCATCTGCTGCTCCCTGGTGGGCGATTTCGGAGAGGCGCTGCACGATGTGATCGACCGCTTCCACCCGGATCGGGTGATCATTGAGCCCTCTGGCGTGGGCAAGCTGAGCGATGTGATCCGGGCCGTGCAGCGGGCGGCCGAAACCACGCCCATGGAGCTGAATTGCTTTATTGCCGTGGCCGACGCTGCCAAGTGCAAAATGTACATGAAGAATTTTGGCGAGTTTTTCAACAATCAGATCGAACATGCCAACACCATTATCCTGTCCCGCACCCAGAATATGAGCGAGGAGAAGCTGGCGGCCACCGTGGAGCAGCTGCGCGGCCATAACGGCGACGCCATTATCATTACCACGCCCTGGGATCAGATCACCGGCGGGCAGATTCTGGAGGCCATGGAGACCCATAAGCATGATGTGGTTGCCCAGCTGCTCAGCGAGGAGTGGGACGACGAGGAAGAGTGCGACGATCCTGCGTGCTCCTGCCACCATCATCACGATGGGGAGCATGAGCACCACCATCACGAACATGAACACGAGCATGAGCATGAGCATGAGCATCATCACCACCATGACCATGACCATGATCACGGTCACGATCATCACGATCACCACCATCATCATCACCATGCCGACGATGTGTTCACCTCCTGGGGCGCGGAAACGCCCCGCAAGTATACGGATGAGGAGATCACCCAGGCCTTGGCGGAACTGGATACCGGCAAGTATGGCGCTATCCTGCGGGCCAAGGGCATTGTGCCCGCCGCAGACGGCGGATGGATCCATTTTGACTATGTACCCTTTGAACCCAATGTGCGCCGGGGCGGAGCGGAGGTCACCGGCCGCCTGTGCGTCATCGGTGCAGAGCTGAAAGAAGACGGCGTGGCCGCGCTGTTCCATCTGTAATAGGAGGGTCGCCCATGGAAATTCCTGTATATCTGATTGCCGGCTTTTTAGAGGGCGGCAAAACCAACTTTATCAACGGCATCCTGGAGGACGGTTTTGCCCGGGAGGACGATACGCTACTGCTGTGCTGCGAAGAGGGCATTGAGGAATATGATCCCCGCTTCCTGCGCAATGTCACCGTGGTGACGATCGAAGAGGAAAGCGAGCTGAGCCGCAATAAGCTGACGCAGCTGGAGCAGAAGTATCATCCCAAGCAGATCCTGATCGAATATAACGGCATGTGGGAGATCCAGAAACTCTATTTCGATTATCTGCCCAAAAACTGGCTGCTGTATCAGATCATGACCTTTGTGGACGCTACGACATTCAATGTGTATGTGAAGAATATGGGCGCGCTGATGATGGAGAAGCTGAAGGACGCAGACATGATCGTGTTCAACCGCTGCACGGAGGAGAGCCGCAAGGCGCTGCGGGCCCGCAATCTGAAAATGGTCAACCGCCGGGCGGATATTTTCCTGGAGAATATGGACGGCAGCAGCGAGGAATATGCCGACGAAACCGTGTCTGCCTTTGACTTGTCCGCCCCCGTGATCGATGTGAGCGACGAGGATTACGGCGTGTTTTATGTGGAAGCCATGGATCTGCCCCAGCGGTTTGATGGGAAAACCGTGCGCTTCAAAGCCCAGATGTGCAAAAGCCAGCAATTCCCCGAGGGCTGTGTGCCCGGCCGCTTTGCCATGGTTTGCTGCGCCAACGATATTGCCTTTTTGGGCATGGCCTGCAAGGCCCAGGATACCGGCGCCTTCAAGAATCGGGACTGGGTCATGGTTACAGCGAAAGTCAAGGCAGAACATTTGGCGGCCTATGGCGAGGATCCCGGCCCTGTGCTCTATGCAGAGTCTATTGAGCCGGCAGAACCCGCCAAGGAGGAGGTCATTCAGTTCTGATGAAGCCTGTCTATGCCAACTTTTTCGGCGTTCATAAAACGCAGAATGCCGATGGCGATGTTTTGGAACTGACGCTGAATATCAGCCATAAGTATATGGAACAAACGGTGACTGTGGGCCCCAATGGCGTGGAAACCATTTCTGCGCCTGCCATGGAGCAGATCGCCAGCATTCTGCTTACGCCCACCAACGCCCGGGCGTTGAAAGTCTTGCTGGATCAAACCGTTGGAGAAGACTAAACTCAATGAATCCGCCCCCCGTCTTTTGGAAGAAAGACGGGGGGCGGATTTTTCGTTTTTTGTGCAGGTTAAAAGACGGAAATATCCAAAAACTTCCAAGGTGTGTCTACCGTGTC